>DASZPL010000032.1:0-11128 GCA_035550315.1 Mycobacteriales bacterium
CCCCGGTGCAGGCGCCCCCGGTGTGGGCGCACCCGGTGCAGGCGCCCCCGGTGTGGGCGCACCCGGTGCAGGCGCTCCCGGGGGCGCCGGCGTGGCTCCCGCAGGTGCCCCCGACGGCAGGGGTACCGCGTGGCGGCCCACGCTTTGCGCCTCGGAGGCCGCCTGCGCCGCCGCCACCGCCGCGGGGGCAGGCGCGGGCTCGACGCGCGGCCGCGCGTCGAGATCGCCGATCGTGGACTCGAGATAGCTGCGCAACCGACTGCGGAACTCCCGCTCGAAACCCCGCAGCGCCGCGATCTCCTCGACCAGGCCGCTGCGTTCCTTCTCCAGGGCCGCGAGCCGGCTGGCGTGCACCGCGCGCAGCTCCTGCTCCAGCGCCGTGGCCTTCGCCCGGGCCCCGTTGAGGATCTCCTCGGCGTCGGCGTGCGCTCGGGCGATCGCGTCCTCAGCGGTGCGCTGAGCCAGCATCAGCGTGCGCAACGTCGTGTCGTCGGTGTCGGCGATCGCAGACCCGCCGGCGCTCTCAGCGAGCGGGACAGGGACCGGGACCGCGGGCGGCACGGCGGCCTGGGGCTGCGGTGGCTGGTGGGTCGGCTGCGGAGCGGACGGCGGCAGCACCGCCGTCAGCGCGGGCGCACCTGCCGCACGCGCCGCTGCCTGCTGCAACGCCCGGTTCTCGCTGATCAGCCGCCGCAGCTCTTCCTCGATCTCGTCGAGGAAGTTGTCGACCTCTTCCTCGTCGTAGCCGAACTTGAAGCGAACGACGGTGAACCGCTTGTTCTGGACGTCTTCGGGGGTCAGCGGCATGACAGTTGACCTTCCCGGGACCGAGCCGGGCTACCCGTCATGCGCGCCCCTCGGATGCGGTCGGCGGGCTGTCCGGCGGCTGCCACCGGTCTAGGCAGCATGCGGCGCCAGCAAGCTGATCAGGATTCCTGCGGTCACCCACAGCACGAGGAAGGACAGGTCGAACGACATCCGGCCCAGCGGCAGGGGCGGGATCACCCGGCGTAAGGCCTTCAGCGGCGGGTCGGTCACCGAGTAGGCGACCTCGAGGGCAGCCGCTACCGCCCCGGTCGGACGGTAGCTACGCGAGAGCAACATCACCCAATCCATGACAAACCGGACAATCAGCAGGGCAATCAGCACATAGAGCGCGTAGAGCCCGATCGATGCTGCGACGGCCACCGTGATACCGCTTGTCTCGCGGGACCGGTCAGCTCTGGTTGAAGAAGCCAGCCCCCGCCAGCCGGGACTTGTCCTCGGCGGTGATCTCCACGTTGGCCGGGGTGAGCAGGAACACCTTCTGGGTGACCCGCTCGATGCTGCCGTGACGACCGAAGACCAGACCCGCGGCGAAGTCGACCAGCCGCTTGGCGTCGGAGTCGTCCATGTCGGTGAGGTTCATGATCACCGGCGTGCCGTCGCGGAAGTGCTCGCCGATGACCCGCGCCTCGTTGTAGTTGCGAGGGTGCACCGTGGTGATGCGGTAGGCCTCGAGCGCGTCGACGGCCTCCACCCCGTGATGGCGCTCCGCGGCGGCCCGCGGCCGGCGCTCGGCGACCTCGTCCGGACGGGTGACCCGCAGCACGGGCTCCTCGCCCCGGCGGATCACGTGCGGACGCTCGTCGAAGTCAGCGTCGTCGTCGTACCCGCCATCGATGTCCTCATCTTCGACAAGCCCGAGATAGACGGCCATCTTGCGCATTGCGCCGGCCATACGACGTCCTCCGGTCATTCGCCTCGTCCGAGCGCGCAAATCGCGCCCGAACGTTCGATCAAGGCTAACCGACCAATGCCCCGCGACCGCCCAACAACGCCGTTCCGACACGCAGGTGTGTCGCACCGTGTTCGATGGCCGCTTCGAGATCGCCGCTCATCCCCGCCGACACGACCGTCGCGGCCGGGAACACCTCGCGCAGCCGGGCGGAGACCTCTGCCAACCGGCGAAACGCCGGCCGCGGGTCGGCGCCGAGCGGCGCCACTGCCATGACCCCGGCCGGGACCAGTCCGGCCGTCGCGTGGATCTGCTCGGCGAGCTCGACGACGCCCGCCGGGTCCACACCGGCACGGCCTGCGGTTCCCGGCGGATCGAGCGAGACCTGGACCAGGCCGGCGACGACCCGGCCGGCCCCTGCCGCGGCCGCGCCGAGTGCGGCGACGAGCTCCGGCCGGTCGATCGAGTGGACGACGTCGGCGTACGACGCGACCGAGCGGGCCTTGCGCCGCTGCACCTGACCGACGAAGTGCCAGGCCAGCGGCAGGTCGGCGCACGCCGCATGCTTGGCACGCGCCTCGTCGTCGCGGTTCTCGCCGACGTCGGTGACGCCGATCTGCGCCAGCAGCCGGACGTCTGATGCCGGGAAGGTCTTCGTCACAGCGATCAGGGTCAGCCCGGCGCGATCCCGTCCTGCGGCGTCGCAGGCGCGCCGGATCCGGTCGTCGAGGGCGCGCAAGCTGGCCGTGAGCTCGCCGCGGCGGTCAGGCATCGGGCTCGATCATCACGAACCCGGCGAATCGCCCGGTGAGCCCGTCGCGGCGGTAGGAGTAGAAGCGCCCGTCCTGGGCCGTGCAGTGACCGGTGAGGGACACCTGCGACACGCCGGCCGCCCGCAGCAGCCGCTCGGCTCCGGCCAGCAGGTCGAGCCCCGGCGTGCCGGCGCGCGTCTGGCAGGCCGATCCCGGGACGACGGCCGCCACCTGCTCGCGCAGCTCGGCGGGAACCTCATAGCAGCGGCCGCAGATCGCCGGGCCGATCACGGCGATCGTCGTGGCGGGCGTCGCGCCGAGCTCGGCCATCGTCGCGAGCGTGGCCTGCAGCACCCCCTGCGCCAGGCCACGACGGCCGGCGTGCGCCGCGGCGACGACCCCGTGATCGCGGTCGGCGAGCAGCACCGGAAGGCAGTCGGCGACAAGGACACCGAGCGGCACTCCGGGCACGTTCGTCACCAACGCGTCGACCCCCGGGGCGCCCTCCCGGGTGATCCCGGGTTCAGCCGCAGTCGCACGGTCGACGGCGAGCGCCCCCGGCCCGTGAACCTGCTGCGGGAAGCTGATGGGCGCACTCCCGATCCGGCGGGTGAGGCGCTCTCGGTTGGCAAGTACCCGCTCCGGCTCGTCCTCGACATGCAGCGCGAGGTTGAGCGCATCCCACGGCGGCGGGCTCTGCCCGCCCGCGCGGGTGGTGAACCCGCCGACGAGGCCAGCCGCGAACCCGGCGTCGATCAGGTCGATGCCGGCCAACGTCGGACGAGCTACTTCAGGAAGTCGGGAACGTCGAGGTCGTCGGAGTCGTCGAAGACGATCGTCCGGCGCGGCGGGGTCGGCCGCGACGCCCGGGCCGGCTCACGCTCCCGGGCCGGCTCCGGCGCGGGCTCGGGGGCCGGCGCACGCCGCGGGGCGCGCACCGGGGGCGGCGGCGGGGTCTCGGTCAGCTCCGTCAGCAGCAGACCGTCGTCTTCCTCGTCGTCGAACTCGACCGCCGGCGCCGGGCGCTCCCGCTCCCGCTCCACGGCGGGCGCCTGCTGGGCGCGCCGCGGCTCGAACAGCCGCGCCCGCGGCATCCCACCGTCGAAGCCGGCCGCGATGACCGTGACGCGCACTTCGTCGCCGAGCGCGTCGTCGATGACGGCGCCGAAGATGATGTTCGCCTCCGGGTGAGCGGCCTCGGCGACCAGCTGCGCCGCCTCGTGGATCTCGAACAGTCCCAGATCGCTGCCACCCGACACGTTCATCAGTACGCCGTGAGCGCCCTCGATGGACGCCTCGAGCAGCGGGCTGGCGATGGCGCCTTCCGCGGCGACCAGGGCGCGGTCGTCGCCGCGGGCCGACCCGATGCCCATCAGGGCGGTGCCGGCGCCGGTCATGACCGACTTCACGTCGGCGAAGTCGAGGTTGATCAGACCTGGGGTGGTGATCAGGTCGGTGATGCCCTGGACGCCGGAGAGCAGGACCTGGTCGGCCGAGTGGAACGCCTCCAGGACGCTGACCCGCTTGTCGCTGATCGACAGCAGCCGGTCGTTCGGGATGACGATGAGGGTGTCGACCTCCTCGCGGAGCGCCGCGATCCCCTCCTCGGCCTGGGACGAGCGGCGCTTGCCCTCGAAGGAGAACGGCCGGGTCACGACCCCGATCGTCAGCGCGCCGAGCTCGCGGGCGATCCGGGCGACCACGGGGGCGCCGCCGGTCCCGGTCCCGCCGCCCTCACCGGCGGTGACGAAGACCATGTCGGCCCCCTTGAGGACCTCCTCGATCTCCTCGACGTTGTCCTCAGCGGCCTGCCGGCCGACCGCCGGGTCGGCACCGGCGCCGAGGCCCCGGGTCAGGTCGCGCCCGACGTCGAGCTTGACGTCGGCGTCGCTCATCAGCAGGGCCTGTGCGTCGGTGTTGACCGCGATGAACTCGACCCCCTTGAGGCCGACCTCGATCATCCGGTTGACGGCGTTGACGCCACCACCACCGATGCCGACGACCTTGATCACGGCGAGGTAGTTCTGCGGTGCTGCCACGAGCTTCATGCCTCCACGGGTTGTGACGGCGGAGCGGGGGGTCCACTGCGGTGACCGCACCGCCGGCGACCCGGGGAAGGTGTCGCCGACACTGCGGTCACCAAGCTCCGATGACTGGCTCGAGTGTCCTCGAGAGTCGGGGAAAACTCTCAACCTCAAGTGAAGGGCTGGAGTTGCCCCGCTCGAAGCCCGGGGACATTACGGGGGACGGCACCCGGCGGTCAAGGCCTACGACCATGATTCCCGCGTAATGGTGCATAAGTTCCTCACTCGGCCAGTCTCTATCTCAACTTGAGAATCACCACCTGCGCGCGGCCCAACGCCCGAAACGAGCGTGGTTGTGCGGCCGTAGGTGGATACCCGGGGCGCAGACGTAAAAAGGCGAACCCCAGCAACGGGCGAGCCTCAGTCGCGCCCTGGGGATCCGTCCGTTGCCGACATCCGAGGTCCTACGCCCCGGCAAGCTCGTCGAGGACGGCTGGGCCGATCATGGTGACGTCCCCCGCGCCGATGGTGATCACCACGTCGCCCGGTCTCGCCAGCTCTGCGACCAGCGTCGGGACGGCCGCCCAGCTCGGCTCGAAGTGGACCTCGGCCGGCGCGGGCACGGCGTCGGCGATCAGCCGCCCGGTGACCCCGGGAAGCGGGTCTTCCCGGGCGGCGTAGACGTCCATCACCACGACCACGTCGGCGGCGCCGAGCGCCTCGGCAAACTCGGCGGCGAAGCGCTGGGTGCGGCTGTAGAGGTGCGGCTGGAACACCGCGATCACCCGGCCGTCGCGGGCCGCGCCGCGGGCCGCGACCAGCGCCCCTCTGGCCACCTCGGTCGGGTGGTGGGCGTAGTCGTCGTAGACCCGTACTCCCCCGGCGAGGCCCTTCAGCTCGAAGCGGCGCCGGGCGCCGGAAAAGGCAGCCAGCCCGCGGATCATGTCCGCGAACGGCAGCCCGACCGCGAGCCCGAGCCCGAGCGCGCCGGCGGCGTTGACGGCGTTGAAGGCGCCGGGGACCGCGAGCTCGACCGGCCCGAGCCGGCGGCCGCCGACGACCAGGTCGAAGCGTGAGCCCCCGGGTGCGACGACCAGGTCGTCGACCCGGACGTCGGCGTCGGCGGCGACGCCGAAGGTCCGGACGTCGAGGCCCCGGGTCCGGGCCGGCTCGACGAGGGCGCGTGAGCCCGGATCGTCGGCGCCCAGCAGCAGCGGGCCGCCGGGCGTGACGCGTCCGACGAAGGCCTCGAACGCGGCGTGGACCGCGGCCGGGTCGCCGTAGTTGTCCAAGTGGTCCGGTTCGACGTTGGTGACGACCGCGCCGTGCGGCGAGAGCAGCAGGAAGGAGCGGTCGCTCTCGTCGGCCTCGGCGACGAAGAACTCGCCCGTGCCGTGGTGGGCGTTCGACCCGGGTTCGTTGAGGTCGCCGCCGATCGCGTAGCTCGGGTCGCGACCGCAGGCGTGCATCGCAACGGTCAGCATCGAGGTCGTCGTGGTCTTGCCGTGGGTCCCGGCGACGGCCAGCCCGATCCGGTCGGCCATCACCGACGCGAGCGCGGCGGCCCGTGGCAGCACCAGCCGGCCGACCTCGTGCGCCCGCTCCAGCTCGGGGTTGGTCGGGCGAATCGCGCTGGACACGACGACCGTGTCGACGTCCGCGCAGTGCGCCGGGTCGTGGCCGATCGAGACGGTGACGCCGAGCGGTCGCAGCGCCGCGAGCGCCGCGGACTCCTTCGCGTCGCACCCGCTGACCGCCACGCCGCGGGAGAGCAGCAGCCGGGCGATCCCGCTCATCCCGGCGCCGCCGATCCCCATCAGGTGGACCCGGCCGAGCTGGTCGGCGGCCGGGATCTCCCCGACCGGCTCGACGATCCCGCTCACCGCCGCCACCCCGCCGGCCACCCGACGGCGACGCCGGCCGTGCAGGCGCTCATCAGGATCCTCCGATCGCAGTTCGGACCAGGTCCGCGAGCAGCCGGTCGGCGTCGATCCTGCCGAAGGCGTGCGCCGCCGTCCCCATGGTGCCCAGCGCGGCGGGGTCCGCGAGCAGCGGGAGCACGTTGTCGAGCAGCCAGGCGCGATCGAGCTCGCGGTCGGCGACCATCAGTCCGCCGCCCGCCTGCACCACGGGTAGCGCGTTGAGCCGCTGCTCACCGTTGCCGATCGGCAGCGGGACGTACGCCGCCGGCAGCCCGAGGGCGGTCAGCTCGCTGACGGTGTTGGCGCCGGCCCGCCCGATCACGAAGTCCGCCGCGGCGTAGGCGAGCTCCATCCGCTCGACGTACTCGACGACCCGGTACGCGGGCGCTCCGGGCGGCGGCGAGGGCACCTCGACCGTTTTGCCGTTCCCGCTGACGTGCAGCACCTGGACGCCGCGCTCCCACAGGGCGTCCGCCGCCGCGGGCACGACCTCGTTGAGGCGCTGGGCGCCGAGCGAGCCGCCGAACACCAGCAGCGTGGTGCGCCGCTGGTCGAGCCCGAATGCCCGCCTGGCCGCCGGCCGAGCGGCCGCGACGTCGAGACCCACGATCTCGGCGCGCAGCGGCATTCCGGTGCGCACCGCGTGCCGCAGCGGTGTGTCGGGAAAGGTGACCGCGACGTGCGACGTCAGCCGCGCGCCCAGCCGGTTGGCGAAGCCGGGCCTGCTGTTCTGCTCGTGGACCACGATCGGGGTCGTCGTGCGGCGCGCCGCGAGGTACGCCGGAGCCGACACGTAGCCGCCGAACCCGACGACGACGTCCGCGTCCAGCTCCTCGATCGCCGCTCGCGCGGCATCGACCGCGCGGCGCAGGTTCGCGGGCAACCGCAGCAGGTCCGCGGACGGCCGCCGCGGGAACGGAACCTTGGGTATCGGGTGCAGCCGGTAGCCCCGCGCGGGCACCAGCCGGGCCTCGAGGCCGGCCGTGGTCCCCAGCGCGACGATCTCGGTGGCCGGGTCGTCGGCGACGAGCCGATCCGCCAGCGCCAGCAACGGGGAGACGTGGCCGGCGCTCCCGCCTCCCGCCAGAACGGCCTTCATGAGCTGGTCGAGGGCTCGGTCAGCGGGCCCAGGCGAACCGGGGCGAGCGTCGCCCCCGCGCGCGACGTCGAGCCGCCAGGGCCTTCGCGGTCACCGGCTCGTTGCGCGCGAACGAGATCAGCATCCCGATGGCGAACATCGTCGGCACGAGCGCCGAGCCGCCGAAGGAGACCAGCGGCAGCGGGATCCCGGTGATCGGCAGCAGGCCGACGACCGCCCCCATGTTCACCAGCGCCTGGCCGAGCAGCCACGCGGTCACCCCGGCGGCGGCGAGCTGGCTGAACCGGTCACGGCAGCGCTGGGCGATCCGGATCCCGGCGTAGGCGAGCAGGGCGAACAGTCCCAGTACGACGAGCGAGCCGAGCAGCCCGAGCTCCTCGCCGATGATCGCGAAGATGTAGTCGGTGTAGGTGTTGGGCAGGTAGCCGAACTTCTCCCGGCTGCCACCCAGCCCGACCCCGAACCAGCCGCCTGAGGACAGCGCGTAGAGGCCCTGACAGGCCTGGTAGCCGACCGAGAGCGCGTGACTTTCGGCGCACGGGTCACGGAAGCCGACGAGGCGGCGCATCCGGTAGGGCTCGGTGACCGCCAGCAGCGCCGCGAGCCCGCCCAGCCCGATCCCCAGCCGGGCGAACAGCCACATCGGCGCGCCCGCCGTGAACAGCAGCGCGAGCAGCACCACCATCAGCACGATCGTGGTGCCCATGTCGGGCTCGGCCATGACGAGCAGCGCGATCAGCATCGCCATCGGCACCAACGGCACCAACAGGTGCTTGGCCTCGCCGAGCCGCTTCTCCTTGCGCGACAACAGGTCCGCGCCCCACAGCACGAGCGCGAGCTTGGCCGGCTCGGACGGCTGCAGCTGCATGCCGCCGGGCAGCGCGATCCACCTGGTCGCGCCGGACACGTTCTGGCCGACGCCGGGCACGAGCACTGCGAGCAGCAGGGCGATCGACCCGATCAGCAGCGGGTAGGCGAGCACCCGGTAGCCCCGCACCGGCAGTCGGGCGCCCAGCCACAGCACCGGCAGCCCGATCACCACCCACAGCGCCTGGCGCGAGGCGATGGTGAACGACGAGCCGCTCGAGGTGTACGACGTGACGCTCGACGCCGACAGCACCATGATCAGCCCGAGCGCCAGCAGAGCGGCCGCACTGCCCGCGACGAGGTAGTAGGAGGCCTGGGGCCGGTTGAGCAGCCCGACGACCGCGGCGATCGGCGACTTCGGGGCAGGCGCCGTCTTGCGGCGCGTGGCGGCGGCCACTACGAGAGGTAGTCGATGATGCGCCGCACTGCCGCGGCGTAACGGTCCCCCCGCTCGGCGTAGTCACGGAACATGTCCATGCTGGCGGCCGCGGGAGCGAGCAGCACGGTGTCGCCGGGCTGGGCCAGCTCGGCGGCAGCCTGCACTGCCTCATCCATCCCGCTAGTTTCATCCGTCACGACCGTCACAAGCGGCACATCCGGCGCGTGTCGCGCAAGAGCTTGCGCAATCTGCGCCCGATCGCGGCCGATCAGCACGACTCCCCGCAGCCGGTGGTGCTGCTCGGCGACCAACGGATCGACGTCGGCGCCCTTCAGCAAGCCTCCGGCGATCCACACCACGGACGGGTACGCCGACAGGCTCGCCGCTGCCGCGTGCGGGTTCGTGGCCTTGGAGTCGTCGACCCAGGTGACTCCGCCGGCCTGACCCACGACGTCGTTGCGGTGACGGCCGGGACGGTAGGCCCGCAGGCCCTCGCCGACGGCGCCGACCGGCACGTCGTATCCGCCGGAGAGCCCGAACACCCGAGTTGCCGCGGCGGCCGCGACGGCGTTCGCGACGTTGTGCGGACCGGACACCGCGAGGTCGGCGAGCTCCACGAGGCGGGTATCGGTCTTGCCGTTGGTCATCTGATCGATGACCGCTCCGTCGGCGACGCCGAACCCTCCGAACGCCGGCTCGCCCGTCGTGAACGGGTGCGGACACGACAGGGCCGCCTCGGCGAGCCGCGCGACGAGGGCGTCGTCGGCGTTGTAGACGCCTTCACTCCCGCGCCGCCAGACCGCGGTCTTGGCGGCGACGTACGCCTCCATCGACCCGTGCCAGTCGAGGTGGTCCTCGGCGATGTTGAGCACGGCGCCGACGTGCGGCGTCAGCTCGCTGCTCCAGTGCAGCTGGAAGCTGGACAGCTCGACGGCGACCACGTCGTACGGGTCGGGATCGAGCACCACCTCGATCAGCGGGCGGCCGACGTTGCCCGCGGCGACGGTTCGATGGCCCGCCGCTCGCAAGATGGCCTCGACCATTCCGGTAGTCGTCGTCTTGCCGTTGGTGCCCGTGATCGCCACCCAGGGCTGCGGCCCGCACCCGTCGAGCCACGGGCGCATCCGGTAGGCGAGCTCCGGCTCGCCGATGACCTCGATACCGGCGGCCTGGGCCGCGACGAGCATCGGCTGGTCGGGACGCCAGCCGGGCGAGGTCACGACGAGGTCGGCGTCGACCGGCGACTCGGCGTCGCCCAGCCGGGCCTCGGCGCCGGCCGCCAGCAGCGGGGCCAGCGCAGCGCGGACCGATTCGTCGTCCCGCTGGTCGACGACCACTACCCGGGCACCCCGGTCGAGAGCCACCCGCCCGACCGCGAGTCCCGAGACCGCGGCGCCGGCAACGGCGACCCGGCGCCCCGAGAAGTCGGGGCTGGTCATTTGAAGGACAGGAACGCCGCGTAGAAGACGCCGAGCCCGAAGGCGACCGCAAGCCCGGCGATGATCCAGAACCGGACGATGACGGTGTTCTCCGACCATCCGGCGAGCTCGAAATGGTGGTGGAACGGCGCCATCCGGAACACCCGGCGCCCGAAGCCGCGGAACGATGCGACCTGGATGATCACCGACAGCGTCTCGATGACGAACAGCCCGCCGAGGATGAGCAGCAGCAGCTCGGTACGCGTGGTCACCGCGAGTCCCGCCAGCAGGCCGCCGATCGCCAGCGAGCCGGTGTCCCCCATGAAGATGCGCGCCGGAGAGGCGTTCCACCACAGGAAGCCGAAGCAGGCGCCCATGGCCGCCGCGGCGATGACCGCCGCGTCGAGGGGGTCGCGTACCGAGTAGCAGTTGGTCGTCGACACGTTGACGCAGTTGTTGCCGTACTGCCAGAACGCGATGACGACGTACGCGCCGAAGACCATGCAGGATGCGCCGCTCGCGAGGCCGTCGAGCCCGTCGGTGAGGTTCACCCCGTTGGAGGTCGCGGTGACCATCAGGTAGGCCCACACCACGAACCCGACCGTGCCGAACGACCAGCTCCGGTAGTCGCGGGTGAACGACAGGTGGCTCGAGGCGGGCGCGAGATGGTGCTGGTTGACGAAGTGGATCGCGAGGATCCCGAACACGATGGCGACCAGGGCCTGACCGGCGAACTTCGCGAGCTTGGTCAGGCCGAGGCTTCGCTGCTTGCTGATCTTGATGAAGTCGTCGACGAAGCCGACCAGGCCGAGACCGGTCATCAGCAGCAGCACCAGAAGCCCGGAGGCGGTGAAGCCGCTGAGAAAGACGAGGTGCGCCGCGAGGTAACCGAGCAGCGTCGCGAGGATGATGACGGTGCCGCCCATCGTGGGCGTGCCGCGCTTGGTGTG
>DASZPL010000033.1:0-8544 GCA_035550315.1 Mycobacteriales bacterium
TCGCCTAGTGTGCCGCTTCATGACGGAGTTTGGCGGGGTGGTCGGTCGGTACGTCGAAGAGTCCACGCCGTGGTGGCCGGAGCCGCCGCGCCCGGCCCCCGGCACACCGAACGTCCTGCTGATCGTCCTGGACGACGTCGGCTTCGCGCAGCTCGGCTGCTTCGGCTCGGACATCGACACACCTGTGCTCGACGGCCTCGCTGCGAACGGCTTGCGCTACCGCAACTTCCACACCACCGCGCTGTGCTCACCGACCCGCGCCTGCCTCCTGACCGGACGCAACCACCACTCGAACGGCATGGGCCGGGTGATCGAGCTCGCCACCGGCTTCCCCGGCTACAACGCCACCATCCCGCGTGCCAACGGCATGCTGCCGGAGATCCTCGTGCCGCACGGGTTCGCGGCGTACGCCGTCGGCAAATGGCACCTGACGCCGGAGGCGGACTGCCACCTGGGCGGCTCGCGGCGGACCTGGCCGCTCGGCCGTGGCTTCGAGCGGTTCTACGGCTTCATGGGCGGCGAGACGCATCAGTTCGCGCCCGCGCTGGTGCACGACAACCACTTCGTCGACCCGCCGCGCGGCGTCGACGACGGCTACCACCTGACCGAGGACCTGGCCGACCATGCCATCGAGTACGTCGCCGACCTGCGCGCCGCCGACCCGGCGAAGCCGTTCTTCCTCTACTTCGCCACCGGTGCCTGCCACTCGCCGCACCAGGCGCCGGCCGAGTGGATCGCGCGCTACCGCGGCCGGTTCGACGACGGCTGGGACGCCTGGCGGGAGCGGACGCTGGCCCGGCAGTTGGCGGCCGGCGTCCTCCCGCCGCACACCGAGCTGAGCCCGCGACCGGACTGGGTGCCGCCATGGGACTCGCTCACCGCCGACCAGCGGCGGCTCTACGCCCGCTACATGGAGGCGTTCGCCGGTTACCTCTCGCACACCGACCACCACATCGGCCGGCTGCTGGACTTCCTGCGCCGCACCGGTGACCTCGACAACACGATCGTGATCGCACTGTCGGACAACGGCGCCAGCTCCGAGGGCGGCCCGACCGGCTCGGTCAACGACGTCCGGCTGTGGAACGTCGCGCCGATGTCGCCGGACGAAGCGCTCGCCCGGATCGACGAGATCGGCGGCCCCCGGATGCACAACAACTATCCGTGGGGCTGGACGGTCGCCGGCAACACGCCGTTCCGGCGCTGGAAGCGAGAGGTGCACGAGGGCGGCGTCGCCGACCCACTGATCGTGCGCTGGCCGCGCGGCATCCCGGAGGCCGGTGCGGTGCGGCGGCAGTACGTCCACGCGATCGACGTGGCGCCGACGTTGCTCGAGTTGCTCGGCGTCGACTCCCCCGAGGTCATCGACGGCGTCGTCCAGCGCCCCCTCGAAGGCGTCAGCTTCGCGGCCACGCTGTCCGATGCCGAGGCCGCCGATCGGCACGAGACGCAGCACTACGAAATGTTCGGCTGCCGGGCGATCTACCACCGCGGCTGGAAGGCGGTCACCTACCACGAGATGTACGGCGGAGCGCCGGCATTCGAGGCCGACGACTGGGAGCTCTACGACGTCACGACCGACCCGGCGGAGTGCCACAACCTCGCCAGCGAGCAGCCGGACCGGCTGCGCGAGCTGATCGACAAGTGGTGGGAGCAGGCAGAGCGCTACCAGGTGCTGCCACTGGACGATCGGCCGTTGTCAGAGCTCGTCCTGGAGCGCCCGGATGGGTTGCCGGAGCGTCGCCGCTACATCTACTACCCGATGGGCGGCATGGTGCCGGAGGCGATCGCAGCACGACTGTATGACCGGTCGCACCGGGTCATCGCCGAGGTCGAGGTCGGCGACGTGCCGGTCGAAGGCGTGCTCGCCTCGCAAGGCAACGTGCTCGGCGGTTGGGTGCTGTTCATCCGCGACAACACGCTGACCTACGTGCACAACTACGTCCGGCTGGAGGAGCACCGCATTGCGGCGCCGCTCAGCCTTTCGCCCGGCCGCCACACCATCGCGTTCGACTTCACCCGCACCGCGTCGAACCGCGGCATCGGTCAGCTATCAGTCGACGGCGAAGCGCTCGCGAGCGCAGACATCGCGCCGTTCACGCCGTTGCGGTTCTCGCTGACCGGCGCCGGGCTGACCTGCGGGCGCAGCGACAGTGCGCCGGTCTGCGACGACTACGTGGCGCCCTACCGATTCACCGGCACGCTGCACCAGGTGACCATCGAGCTCGACGGCGAGTCGCCAATCGACCCGGAGGGCGAAGCCGCCGTCGCGATCGCTACCCAGTAAGGCCGGCGTCAGTCGGTTGTCACGCCCTCGTCGAGGTCGCTTCCCAACTGCGCCCGCCAGGCGGCATTGGCCTCGGCAAACTGGCGTTGCACGTCTGCCATGTCGAACGGTCGCTCGAGCAAACTGTCCGGGTCCCACTGACTGCGTGGCGTGTTGACGAAGTCACCGCCGTAGATGTGGAGCGCGCCGGTGAACTGCCGACGTGGATTGTGGATGGCGTGAATCGCATCTCGGCCGAGGCCGAAGACGTCACCGGTGTCGAGTTCCCGTTCGCCGGCCGGCTGGATTCGGGTGCGACCGCGGCGATAGAGCCGGTTGGTCTCGGCGCCCGTGTAGATGCCGATCGCGGCCCACATCCGGTGCTCATGGGGATGCAGCGTCATCTTGGGGGCCCACGTCACGTTCAGCACGGTGAGATCAGCTGCGTTGTACAGCACCTCAATCCCGGCGGTGTCACGAGCCAACCGGTCAGCAACGGCGTGACGGCGACTCATGGTCTGCCTCAGGAGCTCGCGCGTGGCGCCACGCGGATCTGCGTCCGCCACCGCCCGCTCGCACGCCGCGACAAAGTCTTCGATGTCGAACACCCGGCCCTCCATTCCGCTACACCGGCGCCGCTGTCGAGCTGCGGCCCAGCCGGCGGCGCTGGATCGAGTTGCCGATCCGCATCGCGGTCCGCACCGCACCGGGAGTACGCCGGGCGGCGGCGACCGCGGCCCGATCCGCCAAGGTCAGCATCGACGGCTCGATCTCGACCGCTTCCGGGTGCCGCGCCGCCGAGTCAACGGCGAACAGCTGCCACGACCCCGGCACGCCTTTGAGCTGATGCTCGCCGCGATCGGCGAAGTCGAGACCAGAGCCGACGACCAGGTCGCGCACCGTGCGCGACACCAGGATCTCGCCTGGCCCCGCGGCGGCGGAGACCCGCGCACTGATGTGCACCGTCATTCCGGCGACGTCCGGACCCCGCCGTTCGACTTCCCCGGTATGGACCCCGGCTCGGATTTCCAGGCCAAGGTCGCGGGCCTGGCCCCGGATGGTGTCGGCGCAGCGGACAGCGCGACTGGGACCGTCGAACACGCTCAGCGTGCCGTCGCCGAGCACCTTCACCAGCCGCCCCTTGGCCTGCTCGACTGCCAGGTGCACCTGCCGCTCGTGAGTGTCACGTACTTTTCGGTAGCCACCATCACCGAGCCGAGCCAGCAACTCGGTAGAGCCCACGATGTCAGTGAACAGGATGGTCGCCAATGACCGCCCGTCGGGAACCGCCGAGTCGGCGCCGGACAAGATCTCATCGTTGAAATCGAGCACGGAAGCGAGGCCTTCTCCGAGTGATGCCCCCGGCGCAACACCGGGGAGCGACTGGTAGGTCCCGCTCGGGATCAGCTCAGCCACGTGGCGCACCACCGCTTCCGGCAACCGGTTGGTCGCCTGGCGCATGACGTACGTCGGCACCTGAATCGCGCGCAGCACGTCGGTCAGATCGATTCGGCTGTACCACTCGAAGTGGGCCCGCGCCGCGGCTGGCGTCGCCGAGCAACGCTCAAGCAGTCCCATGAGCCGGCGGTTGTAGGGGGTATCGGCCACCGCGTCCCACACCCGAACACTGAGTCCGGAGCCCCACCCGGCCATCGCCGCCTCGTTGTCCGCCGCGAACGCCGCGGCCTCCTGCTCGCTCCATCCGACCGGAATGTGATCGTCGATCGGGACCCCATCTGCGAAGGGGATCGCGAGAAACAGGCCAGCTACGCGCTCAGGAGCGCAGGCGGCGACCATCGCGAGGGCTGGGCAAGCGTCGAAGACGCCAAAGAGCAACGCCTGCCCCATCCCCGCCGCGTCCATGACGGCAAGGATGTCGTCCGCCTGCTGCTCGATCGTCGGGACATACGGGACCGGCTCCGAGAGTCCAAGGCCTCGCCGCTGGAAGAACACGGTCCTGCCCTGCTCCGCCATGCGCTGCAGGTTGTGGTGGGTGTCGGGATCGGTCCAGCACAGGTCCGGGTGCTGGACGATGTCGGCATAGGCCAACAGGTTGCGCGGGCCGTCACCGAAGACCTGGTAGGCGAGCGCCGCGCCATCCCGGTCGACGTACCGAGTGGGCGCCGGATCCACGCGCTGATCGTAAAGGTGAACGGACCTGGCGGTGGTTACGTAGGGCTAGGCAAAACCTGACACGTGCGTCAGGATCGCTGCAGGAGGTCCTCCGATGACGCAGACCAGGGACCAGGCCGGGCTCGACACGACCGAGGTCGACAAGTACGTCGGCAAGCCGGTCGGCGGCGGGCAACTCAAGGAGCCGGTCACCGTCACGGACATTCGGCGCTGGGTGCAAGGCATGCACTATCCCAACCCGCTGCACTACGAGGACGAGTACGCCGAGGCATCGACCTTCGGCCGCATCGTCGCACCACAGTCGTTCACGATTTGCTGCGACGTGGGGCATGGCGCCGTTCCGGCGATCGTCGGCAACATTCCCGGCACCCACATGATTTTCGGCGGCGACGAGTGGTGGTTCGCCGGGCCGCGGATCTATCCCGGTGACAAGCTGCGCTCGAAGCGCCGGTTCGTCGACTACAAGGTCACCGACACCAAGTTCGCCGGACCGACCATGTTCAGCCGCGGCGAGACGGTCTATGTCAACCAGCGCGGCGACGTGGTCGCCAAGCAGTGGTCGACCGCGGTCCGCTACCGCGCCGACGTCGCCCGCGACAAGGGCTTCTTCGAGCAGACCGCGCCGCGTCCGACCTGGACGACCGACAAGCTCGACCAGATCGAGAAGCAACGGCTGGAGTGGATCCGCTCACGTGCTGGCGCGACGTCGCCGGCCTACGACGCGGTCGAAGTCGGGCAGCGCCTGCCCACCCGCCCGATCGGGCCGCACACGCTGTCGACCATGGCCACCGAGTGGCGGTCCTACATCTTCACGGTGTGGGGCTCGTCGGTGCAGGAGGGCCACGACCACATCCTCGAGGCCGTCTGGCTGGACGAAATGGACCGGGTACGGCGCGTCGATGGGTGCCTGGTGCCTGGACTATCACGCGCCGGTCTGCGACGACTACGTCGCGCCGTACCGCTTCACCGGCGTACTGCATCAGGTGACGATCGAGCTCGACGGCGAGTCGCCAATCGACCCGGAGGGCGAGGCCGCCGTTGCCGTCGCCACCCAGTGACGTCGGTCGGTCCGCGAGGTTTACTGAGCACGTGCCGCAGACCTGGGAGGGCGTCGACGAAGGCTGGGGCCGCAAGGCGGTCGACTTCGCGACGTTGAGCGAACCGGCGAACTGCCGAGAGTACGTCGCGATGCACCAGCGCCTCGGTGTCGGCGCGGGCGACCGACTGCTCGACGTTGCCTGCGGCGCGGGACTGGCGGTCGAGCTCGCCGGGCTGCGTGGCGCCCGCTGCGCCGGGATCGACGCCTCACCGCGACTGCTCGCCGTCGCCCGTGATCGCAGCCCGGAGGCGGACCTGCGGGTCGGCGATATGCACGCGCTGCCTTGGGAGGACGAGCGCTTCGAGGTGGTCACGAGCTTCCGCGGAATCTGGGGCACGACACCCGGCGCCTTGGACGAGATTCGACGGGTGCTCGTGCCCGGCGGGCGGCTCGGCGTGACGGTCTGGGGTCACATCAAAGCATCGCCCGGCGCCTGGGCCCTCGCGCCGTTCCGCCTGGCCGCCCCGACCAAGGTCGAAAACCAGGCCGCAATGGTCGCCCTCGGCCGGCCAGGCGTCGGCGAGCAGGCGCTCGCCGAGCGGGGCTTCGAATCGATCGAGCGGGTGGACATTCCGTTCGTGTGGGAATTCGCCGACGCGGAGTCCTTCGCCCGGACGCTGGCCAGCACCGGGCCGGCGTACGAAGCGATCCAGAACGTCGGCGAGGCCGACTTTCTCCAGGCCGCGACCGAAGCCGGCCGCGGTCAGGTGCGCAATGGTCTCCCGCTGCGCGCTCAGATCTCGGTCACCGGATTTCTCGCCCGCAAGCCCGGCTGATCGCCGCCATATCAGGGGGTGCCATGACATCGACTGGATTTCTCACGCCGCCGCCGCACACCGCGGACGCGCAACGGTTCTACGACGAGGACGTGACCGAGCACGGCTACGTCATGAATGCGTCCCGGCTCTGGGCCTACCAGCCGGGAACCCGGGCAAAGCTGTTCGAGCTGATGAGCACGGCACTCAGCGATCACAAGCTGTCGTATCGCGAGCGGGGCATCCTGGTCAGCGCGTGCGCGTCCTCTCTCGGCGACTCCTACTGCTCGCTGGCGTGGGGCTCGAAACTCGCCGGCAAGGCGGGCACGCCAGTCGCGGCGAGCGTGCTCACTGGCGACGACGCGGTCTTGACACCGACGGAACGGGCGATGGCGGCCTGGGCTCGCAAGGTAGCCCGCGACCCCAACGCGACGACCGCCGAAGACGTGCAGGAACTCCGTGAGGCGGGACTCGACGACGCCCGCATCTTCGCGATCACGACGTTCGTCGCGCTGCGGATCGCGTTCTCGACCGTCAATGACGCGCTCGGCTCACGACCGGACGCGGAGTACCGCACGAACGCGCCTAGCGAGGTGTTGGCCGCGGTTACCTGGGGCCGCCCGATCGACGACCCGAGCGACTAGCGCACGATCCCAGGACGCCTGTGAGCGATGCTCGCCTCGGTCGGCGAAGCCGAGACCCGAGCCGACGACCAGTCCACGCACCGACCGAATGATGCGGCGTACACGACCAGGGCCTCCGACCGACCTCAGTGGCAGGATCGGACGGACATGGCAGCGATTCGCGGACGGTCAGCTCCGTCGTGGGCACTGGCGACCGTCTGTGCGGTGCTGTTCCTGACATTTCTGGACAACACCATCGTCAGCGTCATCCTCGGCGACGTCGACCTCGACCTGCATGCCGGCGTCACCCAGCTGCAGTGGGTCGTCGACGGCTACGCGCTCGTGTTCGCCGCGCTGATGCTCGCTGGCGGCTCGCTCGGCGACCTCCTCGGCCGCAAGAAGGTAATGCTCGGCGGGATCGTCGTGTTCTGCGTCGGCTCGGTGGTGTGCGCCGGGGCCGACAGCGTCGCGATGCTGATTGGCGGGCGGGTGGTCATGGGAGTCGGGGCCGCGGCGTGCGAGCCCGGCACACTGTCGGTGTTGCGCCACCTGTTCCCCGACCCGCGGCCCCGGGCCCGGGCACTCGGCGCCTGGTCGGCGGTCTCGGGGCTTGCGCTGGCACTCGGCCCGGTGATCGGCGGCGCGCTCGACGGCTACAGCGGCTGGCGGTCGGTGTTCTGGTTCAACGTCGGGTTCGGCGTGCTCGCGCTGGTCGCGGCGGCCGTCACCGTGCCGGAGACCTCCGACCCGCAAGGCCGCCGGCTGGACGCGCTCGGGCTGGGCAGCGGCGCCGCCGCATTGGCCGTCGTGACGTTCGCCATCATCGAGGGCGAGACCGTCGGCTACGCGACCTGGTGGATCCCGCTGCTGTTCGCGGTCGGCATTGCCGCCGGAGCAGGCTTCGTCCTCGCCGAGCGCCGCGTCGCCGACCCGGTGCTCGACCTGCGGTTCTTCCGCGACCGCGCTTTCACCGGCCCGAACGCGGTCGTCTGCGTCACCTACTTCGGGATCTTCGCGATCTTCTTCCTGGTGGCGTTGTACCTGCAGCTGGTCGTCGGCCGGTCCGGCTACCAGATCGCGCTGACCTTCGTGCCGATGATGGTCGTGATGGTCGGCGGCTCGGCGCTCACCGGCCGGTGGGTCGCCGCCGCGGGGCCGCGGCTGCCGATGACCGTCGGTTGCGCGCTGGCGGCGGCCGGCACGCTGCTCACCGACAGCTACCTGAGCCGCACGGTTGGCACCGGCACCCTGGCCTGGACGCTGGCTATCGCCGGCGCGGGGTTCGGCCTAGTCCTGGTGCCGGTGACGTCGACAGTGCTCGCCGTCGTCCCGGCCGCGAGGTCCGGGATGGCCGCGTCGGCTACCAACACCAGCCGGCAGCTCGGCGCCGTCTTCGGCGTTGCCGTGCTCGGCGCCTTGGTGTACGGCGAGCTGGCGTCCGGGATCGGCTCGACGCTGAGTCGGCTCGGCGTGCCGTCGCGGTTCAACGACGGCGTCATCGCGTCGGTGACGCACGGCACGATCCCGGCGAACCCGGCGCCCAACGTCGCTCACGTCAACCCGTTGCAGTTCGCCGAGCAGGTCATCGATGCGGCGTACCGGTCGTTCGGGTCCGGCATGCATGTGGCGCTGGTGCTGGCCGGCGCGTTGCTGGCCGCGTCGGGTGTGCTC
>DASZPL010000034.1:0-4257 GCA_035550315.1 Mycobacteriales bacterium
CCGGCCTCGCGCAACGCCGGGAACAGGAGTTCCTCTTCGGCGTAGATGTGTCGACGGAGCATCGCGATGGACGCGGCCAGCCGGTCCCAGCTTCGCCGGTCGGGCGCCGCACCGTTGACGAAAGCCTCGATGCCGGCGTCGACCTCGCGGTGATCGCGTTTGAGCGCAGCGGCCGATGACTCGGTTGGGGTTTCGTCAGGTGCCTGTGCCATGGTGTCCCGCGCTGAATTAGGCTCGCCAGCCGAGCAGTTGCTTGGCTTGATCGGTCATGTCGCGGTCTGGATCCCAGGGTGGGGACCAGACCACCTCGACGTCGATCCCACTGATCGTCATCACCTGGCTCAGCAGATCGTGGATCTGTTCGGTGATGTAAGGCCCGAGTGGGCAAGCGGGTGTCGTCAGCGTCATCACGATCGTCACCGCACCGCTCGGGGCGACGGCGACTTCCCGAAGCAGTCCGAGGTCGACGATGTTGATGTTGAGCTCGGGGTCGATGACCTCGTGTAGCAGCTCGGTCACCGTCGCCTCAGTGGGCTCGAGGGTCAGCAGGTCCATCACCAGCACGGCTACTCCTCGATCCGTGGTGCCAGCCCGGCGACGTGCGGGGTGTCGACACCGAGCGGACCGACCTTCGCGGCTCCGCCGGGCGATCCGAGCGGTTCGTTACGACCGGGGAGGGTTTCGGCGAAGAACGCTGCGTTGTCGTCCTTGTAAACCGACCACTGCCCGGGCAGATCGTCCTCGTAGTAGATCGCTTCGACCGGACAGACCGGCTCGCACGCACCGCAATCGACGCATTCATCCGGATGGATGTAAAGCGCGCGCTCGCCCTCGTAGATGCAGTCGACGGGGCATTCTTCGACGCACGAACGATCGAGCACGTCGACGCAGGGTTCGGCGATGACATAGGTCACGACGGGACTCCTCTGGGCGAGCGAACGGCGGCCAGTGGCCACTGCGGCGGGATGGCGGACGGCGCCGTACGTCGGGCGCGGCGGCCGGCTCGGACGGCGGCAACAGTGACGGCGAGGAAGCACAGCAGCGCCACTTCGTTGAGGACGCCCCCGAGCTGCCACGCCGTCCGGTTGCCGGCGGCGTCACCGCCCAGCAGGCGGAGAAGCAACGAGGCGTGCAGCAGGATCAGGTGGGCGTAGAAGTGCTTGCGGTAGGGAACCACGGCGCGGAAGACAGCCGGCACGATGACTGGTGCGTGGGCGAACACCATGCCGATGACGAAGCCGAGGAACAGCGCGTGCAGCATCGCGTCGTACGCCGGCCAACCGGCCAGCCCGTAGCGCAGCCACAGCACGCCGGAGACCGCGAGCCAGCCGTACCCGCCGAGTAGGCAAACCGCCATGTAGCGCGTCAGACCGGGCTGGCGGACGGTTCGGCGGGCGACGTCGTATCTGGCGAGCCAAACCGTGAGTAGCAGCAGGCCGGCTCCGGCAATTCGCGCGCCGGGGGAGAACGCACCGATCGCCACCGCGATGCCGACGGCGAACACCGCCACCGCGGCGACGAACGACCCGCGCGCCGTGCGCGTGAGCCGCGTTACCCGGGAGAGCTCGAGCCGTTCGCCGACAATCGTCAACACCAAGAAACCGGCCAACCACGGGACCAGCCGCCCGACGTCCCAGCCGGTCAGCCAGAGGCCGCACGCCACCACCCACGACGCCGCGCCGCCGGCCATCACCGCGAGGTGGAAGCCCGATTGCCGTCGTGCGGCGACGACGTACAGACCGAGGACACCAACGCCGGCAGCGGTGAGGAACGCCTGTCCGACCACCAGCGGCACGCCGAGGATCAGCGCCAAACCGCCGATGCCGGCGGCGGCTGGCGCCATGTAGCCGACCGGGACGTCGACCGCGACCGCGCGCTCGAGGGCGATCAGCGTGCCCAGGAAGCCGAGCACCATGAGCGGACCGTGCACCTCGGCGAAGTCGGCTCGCGGCTTCGGTACGTCGAGGCCGAGCATGACGAGGGCCGCCCAGAGGGCGGCGAGCAGCGCCAACAAGCCCAGCCCGCCATAGGCGAGCCGCTGCCGTGGAACTCGCCGCGCTGGACCGACGGCGACGGCTGTCGCCGTCATCGGTTCGCCGATGTCGACGGCCGCACTCGTGCGACGCACAGGTTGGGTTCGACGAACGGTTCCAGCGAGGCGGCCGCCACGGGGGCTTGCAGCTCCTCCAAGGCTCCCTGCATGAGGCCGAGGTGGATGGCGCAGACCACGTCCGTGTGCCGCTCGGCAACTTCGCGGAAGGGGCAGTGACGCAGCCGGATGGTGGCGGCTTTCGCGCTGGTGCGGATTTCCGGCTGGAAGCCGATTGCGTCCAACAACCGGTTGAGCCGAGCGATGGACTCCTTGCTGTCGACGCGTTCCGAAGGCGCTGAGCGTTCGATCAAGTGGCGGCCCCAGGCCTTCCCGGCGTCGACGGCGGCTGGGCCGGCGTCATCCAGCGAGGCGATGAGACCGGTCAGCATTTCCGCCAGCAGCGCATAGCTGCGTGGGCCCGGCGCCGCACCGGCGGCGGCGTAGAGGATGCGTGGCCGGCCGGGGACATTCCGCGGCTCGGCGGTCCGCTCGGCCAACCGGTCGTCGACCAGCCCGTCGAGATGGAACCGTGCCGTGTTGGCGTGCAGCCCGGTCGCCTCAGCGACATCAACCACGGACATCGCGCCGTCGGCCGCGCGCAGCACGCCGAGGACCTGCTCACGCCGGCTCCCGGGCGGCACGCGGACCCCGGCGTCGGTCAGTGTCCGTGCAACCATGCACACATTCTTACCGGTCTTGCTATTAAAAACAAATGAGGTTAGTCTTTGTGTCAGAGCAAGGAGTTCGGCGTGATGGACATCGAAATCGTCTCTGGATGGCTGCCCACGACCGCGCTGCTTGGCGACCCGTCGTACGCCGCCGAGCATGCTCGCGTCGACGTCACCTACCAGGCGATGCGCGAACTCATGTCAGCCCCCCACCCCGCGCCCCAGGCACAGCAGGCCGCCCGCGACCTCACGCTCGCGCTCCGCGCTGCGACGGAGGCTGTGGCACGCCGGCTTCAGGCGGTGACGTCGGCACCGACGCCGGTCGCCCGTCACCGCTGGCAGCGCCGCCGCAGCGACCGCGTGGTGTCGGCCGAGACCCGCGCATGGTCGGCCGAACTTGTGCGGCTTGCCGAAATCGGGGTGTGGTTGCGCCGGGCCACGTTGGACGACCTCGCGGTACACGTCCCAACCATCGTCCGGGTCGCCAACTACGCCGCCACCGGACCGCACATCGCCGGCATGGGTTTCGGCGCGCACAGCACCGCGGGCGAACGGTGCATCGGTGTCGACCTGACCGCGATCGTCGACGCGGCCGGCCGCACTGGCCTGGCTGCGCCGCCAGCGCCTGTCCCGACCGAGCACGCACCTGCGGTGGCCGCCTGACCTTGCCGAGGGCGGGCGCATAGCAGGGGCGTCATGGTCACTACGGTGACAGGAGACCGTCCGGAAACGCTTCGCCACACCGGTCCGGCGCACCCGGCGGTACGGCATAGCCCTGGAGGTGGCGGTGTCGGTCGGTGATCTGTTGGCGCCGTTGCTGCCGGCCGGGGAGCCGGTCGAAGCGTTGCTTCGGCAGGCGCAGTTCTTCACCCCGGGCGTGCCGTCGGCCGACTACCGCGAGGTGCACCGCGACGGCGGCCGCGGGGCGGAGGAGTTCTACCGAGAGCGCTGGCGGCACGACAAAGAGGTGCGCTCGACGCACGGCGTGAACTGCACCGGCTCGTGTTCGTGGAAGGTCTATGTCAAAGACGGGCTGATCACCTGGGAGACGCAGCAGACCGACTACCCGTCGGTCGGTCCGGACTCACCGGAGTACGAGCCTCGCGGCTGCCCTCGCGGCGCGTCGTTTTCCTGGTACACCTACTCGCCGTCGCGGGTGCGTTACCCGTACGTGCGCGGGCCGCTTCTCGAGATGTGGCGCGAGGCACGGACGCGACTCGATCCGGTCGAGGCGTGGGCCGAGATCAGCGGCGACCCGGACAAGGCGGCGGGATACAAGCGGTTCCGCGGCAAGGGCGGGTTCGTCCGGTCGACCTGGCCCGAGGTCACCGAGCTGATTGCCGCGGCGCACGTGCACACCGTGAAGCAGTTCGGTCCGGACCGGGTGGTGGGGTTCTCGCCGATCCCGGCGATGTCACAGGTGTCCTATGCGGCCGGCACGCGGTTCCTGTCGATGATCGGCGGCACCATCCTGTCCTTCTACGACTGGTACGCCGA
>DASZPL010000035.1:0-40114 GCA_035550315.1 Mycobacteriales bacterium
GGTCGTGCTCGCCTGGCAGCGCGAGACCGGCGCCGACCTGGCGAAGGTCAACGTCAACGGCGGTGCGATCGCGCTCGGCCATCCGCTTGGCGCCACCGGCGCGCGGCTGATGACCACGCTGCTGCACGAGCTCGAGCGCACCGGCGGCCGCTACGGCCTGCAGACGATGTGCGAGGGCGGCGGCCAGGCCAACGTCACGATCATCGAGCGCCTCTAACCAAGATCATCGCCGCCTGACGTTGCTAGAGCCACGTCAGGCGGCGATGGCGCGTTAGGCGCGCGGGAGGCCGAGCATCCGGCGGGCGATGATGTCGCGCTGGATCTCGTTGGAGCCGCCGTAAATCGTGTCGGAGCGGCTGAACAGGAACAGCCGCTGCAGGTCGTCGAGGCCGCCCGCGTCGCCGGCGGGGTCGACGTCGAGCGCGGCCTCGCCCTGCACCGCCATCGCCAGCTCGCCAAGCCGCTGGTGCCACGGCGCCCACAGCAGTTTCGAGATCGATGCCTCGACGCCCGGCGTCTCGGCGGCGAGCATCCGCAATGCGGTGTAACGCATCACCCGAAGGTCGATCCACGACTGGATCAGCCGGTCGGCGATCGCCGGGTCATCGACGGTGCCGGTACGACGCGCGAGCTCGATCACCCGATCGAGCTCGCGGGCGAACCCGATCTGCTGACCGAGCGTCGCGACGCCGCGCTCGAATCCGAGCGTTGCCATCGCGACCTGCCAGCCGCCGCCGGGCTCGCCGACCAAGTTGTCGGCCGCCGTGCGCGCGCCGTCGAAGAACACCTCGTTGAACTCCGACGTACCGGTGAGCTGCACGATCGGCCGGATCTCGATGCCGTCCTGGCGCATCGGCACCAGCAGGTAGGACAGGCCGCCGTGCTTGGGCGCGTCCGGGTCGGTCCGCGCCACCACGAAGCACCAGTCGGCCAGATGCGCGAGCGACGTCCAGACCTTCTGGCCGGTGATCACCCACTCGTCGTCGTCGAGCACCGCGCGGGTCGCGACGTTGGCGAGGTCGGAGCCGGCGTTTGGCTCGGAGTAGCCCTGGCACCACAGCTGCTCGCCGCGCTGGATCGGCGGCAGGAAGCGCTCCCGCTGCGCCTCGCTGCCGCAGGCCAGCAGGGTCGGCGCGAGCAGGTTCTCCCCCATGTGGTTGACCCGGTGCGGCGCGCCGGCCTTGGCGTACTCCTCGTGGAAGATCACCTGCTGCATCAGGGGCAGGCCGCGACCGTACGGCGCCGGCCAGCCGAGCCCGATCCAGCCGTGCTCGCCGAGCAGTCGCTCCCAGGCCTTGCGGACGTCGAAGCCCTCGTGCTCGCGGCCCGGGCCGCCGGCGTCGCCGAGCGCGGCGAACTCCCCGACCAGGTGCTCGGCGAGCCAGGACCGCACCTCGTCGCGGAACGCCTCGTCCTCGGCCGAGAACCGCAGGTCCACGCCCGCAGCGTAATCTGACGCCCAGTCAGATACCGGCTCCCCTCCCCGCCGAGTGCGACGAAACTCGCGTAAGTCGGCGCGCCGAACGCGAGGTTCGTCGCACTCGGCGTAAGGGTGCGGCGTGGGGGTGCAGCGCGGGGGTGCGCCGGGCGGTGTGGGTAACGAGGTGAGGAGCGGCGTGGAGATCGGGCGGACGACGGTCACGGCGAACGGCCTCGAGTTCGCGGCGCTGGAGTGCGGCGCGGCCGAGGCGCCGCTCGCGCTATGCCTGCACGGCTTTCCGGACTCGGCGTACACCTGGCGGTACCTACTACCCCAGCTCGCCGACGCCGGCTTCCACGCCGTCGCGCCCTGGCTCCGCGGCTATGCCCCGAGCGCGTTGGCGGCCGACGGCGACTACAGCCTGGCGGCGTTGGCCGCCGACACGAACGCTTTGCATGACGCCCTCGGCGGTGGGTCGGACGCAGTGCTGATCGGGCACGACTGGGGCGCGATGACGGCGTACGGCGCCGGAGCGCTGCGGCCCGACGCGTGGCGCCGACTGGTCACGATCGCGGTCCCGCCGCCGGCGGTGACGATGACCGCGTTCATGAACTATCGGCAGATCAAGCGCAGCTTTTACATCTTCGTGTTCCAGACCGCGCTGGCGGAGATGCTCGTCGGCGCCGACGACCTCGCCTTCGTGGCGAACCTGTGGGCCGACTGGTCACCCGGCTACGACGCAACCGAAGACGTCCAGCACGTCAGAGATGCGCTCGGCGATCCCGCCAACCTGGCCGCCGCGATCGGCTACTACCGCGCGATGCTCGGCGGCGGCGGCAGCTTTACCGAGTCGCCGCCACAGCCCACGCTCTACCTGCACGGCGACGCCGACGGCTGCTTCGGTGTGGAGGGCCTGGCCGGCACGGCCGAAGCCCTCTCGCCGGGATCGCGCGCCGAAACGCTGCCCGGCGTCGGCCACTTCCTGCACGTCGAGCGACCCGACGAGGTCAACCGGCTGATCCTCGACTGGCTGGCCAGCTAGCTCGCGGCTTGCCCCCAGGCCGCGACGATGTCGTCGGTCGACGTCACGGTCGCGAGCAGTGACAGCGTGTTGTCGATGACCGCGTCCGCATAGTCGGCAGGTACGCCGGCGACCGCGTCGCGGGGGACGACGACCTGGTAACCGCGGTTGACCGCGTCCATCACCAGGTTGGTGATCGCGACGTTGACCGAGACGCCGACCACGACCACCGTGGCCACACCGAGGTTGCGCAGGATCGGGTCGAGGTCGGTGCCGGCCATCGGGTTGAGACCGTGGATCCGCGACAGCACGAAATCGCTCGCCGCCACGGCGTACTCGTCGACGACCTGCGTTGCCGGCGTACCGAAATCCAGCCGCACCGGGGCGCGCATCGTCGCGGCGAACAGCCGGGCGTTGCGGTTGGAGCCGCGGTCGTCCGGCCGGCGGCCGGCGACGCAGTGCACAACGGCGACGTCGGCCCGGCGAGCCGCCGCGAGCAGCCGCGCGCCGTTCGGGATCACCGACGCCTGGGCGGCCGCCGCCAGCTCAGGAAGTAGCGACTCCGATCCGATCACGCCGTTCTGGCACTCGCTCGTGACGACCGCCGTGTGCGGCGGCGCGAGGACCGCGGCGAGATCGAGCGGCATCCGAAGTCCGAACGATCAGAACGTGAGGACGCCGCGGGCGACGAGTTGCCCCGCCTCGAGGTCGTGGACCGCGGAGCCGATGTCCGCGAGCGGGTAGCGGTTGGACACCAGCTCGTCCAGCCGGATCCGGCCGGCGCGGTAGAGGTCGATGTAGCGGCGGACATCGCGCTGCGGCTGCGACGAGCCGTATCGGCAGCCGAGCACCGCCTTGTCGAGGTACATCGACGCGACGTTGAACGACGCCTCGTCGGTCGCCGCCGGTACGCCGAGCATCACCGCCGTACCACCCCAGTCGAGCAGCTCGATCGCGGCTCGGATCAGCGCGATGTGCCCGACGCACTCGAAGGCGTAGTCGACGCCGGCCTTCGCCACGTCGCGGACCGCGTCGGTCGACCCGACGAAGTCGGTGGCGCCGAACTGCAGCGCGATCTTCTCCTTCGCCGGGTTGGTGTCGACCGCGATGATCCGCGCCGCCCCGGCGAGCGCCGCGCCCTGGATGGCGTTCAGCCCGATCCCGCCGACGCCGATCACCAGCACGCTTGCACCCTCCGGCACCCGGGCGCGATGCAGCACCGCGCCGATCCCGGTGAGCACGCCGCAGCCGACCAACGCGGCGGCGTCGAACGGCACGTCCTCCGGGATCGGCACCGCCTGGTTGGCCTTCACCACGGTGCGCTCGGAGAACACCGAGGCATTGGCGAAGGCGTACGCCGGCTCACCCCGCCAGGTGAACGGCTGCGGCCGGCCGCCGAACGTCGACCGGCACATCGTCGGCCGCCCGGCGTCGCAGTAGGCGCACGCGCCGCAGTTGCCGAGCGTCGAGAGCACGACGTGGTCGCCGACCTTCACCGACGTGACGGAGTCGCCGACCGCCTCGACGATGCCCGCGCCCTCGTGCCCCAGCACGACCGGAGTCGGGAACGGGATCGTGCCGGTGATGACCGAGATGTCGCTGTGGCACAGCCCGGCGGCCTGGATCGCGACCGCGACCTCTCCCGGGCCCGGGTCCTTGACCGCCAGGTCGTCGACCACCTGGTAGTCGGTGCCGTCGTACACCACTCCACGCACTGCAATCCCCTAACTCGGCCAGACGATGCTTTGCAGCTCGCTGTAGGCGTAGAGCCCGAACGAGCCCCGGTCGCGACCGACACCGCTCTGCTTGAAACCGCCGAACGGCGCTTCCATCTGCTGGGTGACGGTGTTGAGGTCGACGGTCCCGGAGCGCAGCTGCCGGGCGACCCGGTAGCCGCGCGCCACGTCGGCCGACCAGACGTAGTTGATCAGGCCGTAGTCGGAGTCGTTGGCGAACGCAATCGCCTCGTCCTCGTCGTCGAACGGTACGACGGCGACCACCGGGCCGAAGATCTCCTCGCGCACGATCGTCATGTCGTTGCCCGCGCCGGCGAACAGCGTCGGAGCGACGTAGAAGCCCTTGTCGAGGTCCGGCCGTTCGCCGCCGGCGACCAGCTCGGCGCCGTCGCTGCGGCCGCTCGCGACGTAGCCCTCGATCCGGTCGCGATGGGCCGCGGAGATGACCGGCCCGACGACGGTGTCGAGCGCGGTCGGGTCGCCGACCTTCAGCGCCTTGGCGTAGCCGGCCAGCCCCTGCACCACCTGCTCGTAGACGCTGCGCTGCGCGTAGACGCGGGTCGGAGCGGTGCAGATCTGCCCGGCGTAGAAGCTGAACGTCGTGCCGATCGCGCCGATCGCGGCGGCAATGTCGGCGTCGTCGAACACGATCGCGGCGCCCTTGCCGCCGAGCTCCATCAGCACCCGTTTCATCTGGCCGCCGGCGACCGCTCCGATCGCCCGGCCGACCTGGGTGCTGCCGGTGAAGCTGATCATGTCGACGTCCGGCGAGTCGACCGTCGCTTCGCCGACCTCGATGCTGGCGCCGGACACGACGTTGACGACGCCCGCCGGCAGCCCGGCCTCCTCCAGCGCCTCGGTCATCTTGAACACCGACAGCGGGTTCTGCGGCGCCGGCTTGACGAGCAGGGTGTTTCCCATCGCGAGCGCCGGCGCGATCTTGCCCGCTGGGTTCGCCCACGGGTTGTTGTACGACGTGATGCAGGTGACGACGCCCACCGGTTGCCGCACGACGAGCGCGCCGGTCAGGCCACCCTTCGACAGCGGCGTCGACTCACTCACCGTCGGCGGCAACGGGATCTCGACCGGCTCGAGGGCGCCCTTTGCATAGCGCCGAAACCGCTGCACCGCGACGTTGACCTGCAGCGACTTGACGGTCGCGGTGGTGGCGCCGGTCTCGGCCTGGGCGATCACGGCGTACTCGTCGGCGTGCTTGCCGATGATGTCGGCGGCGCGATGCAGGATCTCGGCGCGTTCCTCCGGCTTGGTGCGCGACCAGCTGGGAAACGCCGCCTTCGCGGCCGCGGCTGCGGCGTACACCTGGTCGCGGGACGCCTCGGGTGCCTGCCCGACGACAGACTCGTCGGCCGGGTTGATGACGTCGTAGTAGCCGCCCGCCGGCGCTACCCATTCACCGTCGATGTACAGCCGGTAGTCGTTCCGCTCAGCCACGCGCGCAGCGTACCTAACGAATCTGATGCCCCGTCAGAAGACGTACGGGATCAGCATTTTCGTCGAGTTTCGGTACGCCGGATAGGTGTGCGGGAACTGCGCGCTCATGTACTCCTGCTCCTTGAACGCGCTGTAGACGAAGAAGCCACCGACCACGACTACGACGACGAACCATTCGGGGCTGATCGCCACCGCGGACCCGATCCCGGCCAGGATCAGCCCGGAGTAGATCGGGTTGCGAATCCAGCGGTACGGGCCCGTCGTGACCAGTTCGGGGCTGTCTTTCTGCGACATCGGGGTGCCCCAGTTGCGGCCGAGGTAGACCCGGGCCCAGACCGCCAGCGCGAGACCCAGCACGAACGCCGCGAGGCCGATGCCCTCTAGCCACGCGTCGTGGGTGTCGTGGCCACGGAACGCGTGGACGCGGGCCAGCAGGATGATGGCGGCGATGACGACCACCCGGCTGCCGGCGTACGGCCGCCACTGTGCGCGACCCGACTTCACCCCGACAGCAGCAACCAGCCAGCCCACCCAGAAGACCAGCCAGCCGACGCCGATGGCGATATCGATGGCATGCATGATGCGCGGCTTACGTTACGCCCCGCGACGTCCGGCCGACGGGGAGTTGTTACTTGTTGCTGACGCTCACGTGGCAGTGGATCTTCGGGTAGACGCCGGCGTAGTTCAGCGGCCCGGCAAGGATCGTCACCGCGATCGTACTGGCGTGGGTGCACGTCGCTTCGTGCCCGTTGTAGTAGTTCCGCTGCCAGCCGGCGATCGCGCCGATCGCGAACCAGATGATCAGCAGCGACGACGGGATGCGAAACACGGTGCACCTTTCGTCGAGGACAGCCGGGGACGTACCCGGCAGCCGGAACCTTACGCGCCGGTCAGGGGTGCTGGCTGCTGGCGGAGATCACCTCGCCGGTGAGGTACGATGCGTAGTCGCTGGCCAGGAACACGATCACGTTCGCGATCTCCCATGGTTCGGCTGCCCGGCCGAACGCCTCCCGCGCGGTCAGCTCGGCGAGCAACTCGTCGGTGGTTACCTTGGCCAGGTTCTCGTGCATCGCCAGCGACGGCGCGACCGCGTTGACCCGCACGCCGATGCCGGCACCCTCGACCGCGGCGGTGCGGGTCAGGGCCATGACGCCGGCCTTGGCCGCCGCGTAGTGCGCCTGACCGACCTGCGCGCGCCAGCCGATCACCGAGGCGTTGTTGACGATCGCGCCGCCGTGACCGGCCGCGGTGAACCGCCGCAGCGCTTCGCGGGTGCACCGCATGGTGCCGGTCAGAGTGACATCGAGCACCCGGTCCCACTGCTCGTCGGTCATCTCGGCGAGCTCCGCCGTGCCGCCGAGTCCGGCGTTGTTCACCAGCACGTCGAAGTCACCGACGGCATCGAACATCGCCTGCACGTCGGACTCGACCGTCACGTCGCACGGCACCGCGACCGGCTCCTGGCCCATGACGTCGGCCAGCTGCCGCGCCGACTCGGCCAGCCGCCGCTCGTGCCGGTCGCTGATCGCGACGATCGCTCCCTCTTCGGCGCACCGCTTCGCGGTCGCGAACCCGATGCCGGTGCCGGCGGCGGCCGTGACCAGCACGCGGCGGCCGGCAAGCAGGTCGTGGCCGGCGGGGTACGGCGGCACGGTGGTCACGGGCGGCGGCTCAGGACGCGCTGGCTGCGGTCTTGTCGGCGGATTTGGCCTGCATCTTCTCGATGTACTCGAGCATCGGCATCCGGTCGATGCCGACCTCGTCGGGCAGCCGACGGGCCAGCTCGTCAGGGGTCCAGCGGGCGTCCGCCACGACCTCGCGGATCTCCCGCGGCTGGCTCCACAACGCCACCTTGTTGCCGACGACGGTGTAGGTCTGGCCGGTGATCTCCCGCGCGGCATCGGAGAGCAGGTAGACCACCATCGGCGCGACGTCCTCCGGCTCGCCGGTCTCCGCCGTGCCGCCTGGGACATTCGCCGACATGCGAGTGTTGGCAACCGGCGCGACGGCGTTGGCGTTCACGCCGTACTTCTGCAGGCCAAGGGCGGCACTTCGGACCAATGCGACGACACCGCCCTTCGCCGCGGCGTAGTTCGCCTGCGAGATGCTCCCCCACATCCCGACGCCCGAGGTGAAGGCGACGAGCGAGCCGCCGCCCTCCTGCTTGCGCATCACCGCCGACGCCGCCCGGAACACGGTGAACGTCCCCTTGAGATGAGTGGCGATGACGCCGTCCCACTCCTCCTCGGTCATGTTGAACAGCATCCGCTCGCGCAGGATGCCGGCCACGGTGACGACGCCGTCGATCCGCCCGAAGTTGTCGACGGCGGTGGCGATCACCCGCTCGCCGCCGGCCATCGTGGAGATGTCGTCGGCGACGGCCACCGCGCGGCCACCTGCGGCTTCAATCTCTTTGACGACGGCATCGGCGACGTCGCTCGACGGCTCCGCGCCGTCGATCCCCACGCCGTAGTCGTTGACGACCACGCACGCGCCTTCAGCGGCGCAGGCCAGTGCAACCGCGCGTCCGATCCCCCGGCCTGCGCCGGTGATCGCGATGACCTTGCCCTTGAGGAAATCCGCCACGCGCGCACCATATCCAACCGCCGCGCGCCGATCTGACGACCCGTCAGATGTGGTCAGGCCATCTTCTCCAGGAAGCTGACCAGGTCGTTGGCGTGCTCTTCTTCGACCTCGAGGATCGACTCGAACAGCCGCCGCGTGGTCGGGTCGTCGTCGCCCAGCCAGTTGATGATCTCGGTGTACGACGCGATAGCGACCCGCTCGGCGATCAGGTCTTCCTTGACCATGTCGAGCAGCCCGCCCGCCGTGACGTACTCCGAGTGCGACCGCGCTGTGAGCGTCTCCGGGTTGAAGTCCGGTTCACCGCCGAGCTGGGTGATCCGCGCCGCGAGCCGGTCGGCGTGATCCTGCTCCTCGTTGGAATGCTGCAGGAACTCCGCCGCGACCGGCTCCGCGTCGAGTCCGGTGGCCGTGAAGTAGTGCTGCTTGTAGCGCAGCACGCAGACCAACTCGGTCGCAAGCGCGTCGTTGAGCACTTTCACCACGCGGCTGACGTCGGCGCCGTACGCCGAGGTCACCGGTCCTTTCTCGATCTCCTCGCGGGCCCGCTCTCGCAGCGTCTTCACGTCGGTCAGAAATTCACCCATGGCCAATACCTATCGCCGGAGATAGGTTCCGAAACCCGCGAGCGCCGCCGGAGCTCACTGCGGCTTGTGGGCGAATCAGGCAGTGCCGACGATGCTGACGAAGCTGACCATCTCGCCGGGGTAGCCGCCCAGGTTGTGGGTGAGCGCGAGCGACCGCTTCCCGTACGTCGAGATCCGGCGCTCCTCCGGCGCCTCGCCGCGCAGCTGCAGCCAGGCCTCGTACATCATGCGCAGCCCGGACGCGCCGACCGGATGGCCGAAGGACTTCAGGCCGCCGTCGGGGTTGACCGGCAGGTCGCCGTCGCGGTCGAACGCGCCGGCCAGCACGTCCTTCCAGGCAGTCCCTCGGGCGCAGAAGCCGAGGTCCTCCATCAGCACCAGCTCGGTCGGCGTGAAGCAGTCGTGCACCTCGGCCATCGCAAGCTCGGTGCGCGGGTCGGTGACCCCGGCCTGCTGGTAGGCGTCGGCCGCCGACGCGGCGACCTCCGGGAAGTGGGTGTAGTCGTAGCCGGGGTCCTCCAGCCCGCTGCCGTTGCCGGCGACGAACGACAGCGCCTTGATGATGAGCGGCTGGTCAGTGAAACGCGCGGCGTCCTCGACGCGGCAGACGATCGCCGCGGCCGCGCCGTCGGCGACGCCGGCGCAGTCGAAGACGCTGAGCCCGCCCGCGACCGGCGGCATCGCCACGAGCTTCTCGACCGGCATCTCCTTGCGGAACTGCGCCTTCGGGTTGCGCGCGCCGTTCGCGTGGTTCTTGGACGCGATCCGTGCGAGCACGGTGCGCATCTCGTCCTCGTCGACGCCGTACCGCTTCGCGTAGGCCGGCGCCACCATCGAGAACATCGCCGCCGCGGTCAGCGACCGCTGGGTGCCGTCGTTCGGGATCGGGAACGCGTTGAGCCCCTGGTAGCCGGAGTCCTTGACCTTCTCCACGCCGACCGCCATCGCGACGTCGTATGCACCGGACGCGACGGCGTACGCCGCCTGCCGCAAGGCCTCCGACCCGGTGGCGCAGTAGTTCTCGACCCGGGTCACCGGCTTGTCCTCGAGGCCGAGCGGGCGCGCCAGCGTGATGCCGCTCATCCCGGACTGGGCGGTGCCGAGCCAGTAGGCGTCGACGTTTTGTTTGGTCAGGCCGGCGGCGGCGAACGCCTCGTCGGTCGCTTCGCGGAGGAGGTCGTCGGTGCCCTTGTCGAAGTGCTCGGCGAACCGCGTGCAGCCCATCGCGACGATGGCGACTCGGTCCCGGATCCCGTGCGATGCCATGTCAGCCGCTCCCCTCCACGACGGGCCGGGCCTTCCAGAAGTAGTTCGCGATGCCGTCGGCGGTGAACAGCCGCCGGAACGTCATCTCCACCCGCATCCCGATGGCCACGTCGGACGCGGCGACGTCGGTGAGCTCGACCGGCAGCCGTTCACCGTCGTCGAAGTCGACCACCGCGAACACCACCGGCGGGCTCTGCGAGTACGCCAGCTTGTCCACCGTGAAGGTCGTGACGGTGCCGACCTGGTCGGCGAGCACGCCCGCGGGTGTCGTGAGCCCGAACTTCCACGGCGTGCCGCGGCCGGCCGCGCTCGCCGAGGGGCGTGCCGGCTCCGGCCGGCGCGGTGGTTCGACCGGCAGCAGCCCGCGCCAGGCCAGGTAACGCCCGTAGCCGACCGGCATGCCGGCCGCGATCTGGTCGGTGATCGAGGTCGCCGGGCGATACCCGGCTAGCGCTTCGGTCGTCCGGAAGATGAAGGCATCGGCACTGTCGGCCAGGACCAACAAGCCGATGGTCTGCCCCGGTTTTGCCGATTCGAGCGCGGCGGCGAGCAACAGCAACGGTTGCGCGGCTCCCGGGTTGCCGACTGACACGGCGAGCCGGTCGGTCACGCGGTCGGTGGGAACGCCGGACGCCTTGGCCGCGCTCGCGCAGGCACGTTCGTGCAGACCGGCGACGGCGAGGGTGTCGACGGCGTCCGCGTCGATGCCGGCAACGCCGAGCGCGGACTTCCACGCCTCGGCGGCGAGTGGGACGTACTTGGTCTCGCCGAACCGCTCTTCCCACACCCGCGAGCCCGGCTCGCCGGGAACGCGCCAGCGATCGAGGAACTCCTCGGTCGCGCTGCCGCGACCGATCAGCTCGGCGACGCCCGCACCCTCGCCGACGAGGACGGCAGCCGCGGCGTCGCCGCCGGCCGCCTCGTCGGGCGAGCCGGGCCGCCCGACGCGCACGTCGCTGCCGACGACGAGCGCCGGCGCCGGACTCGCCAGCCCGGCCGACAGCGCGCCGACGCTTGAACGCACCGAGCCGGCCGCGTCGTAGGCCGGTACGCCGCGATCCAGCCGCAGCGCGGCGTGCACCGCGGTCGCGTTGGTCTTGTCGAGGTACGTCGGCGTACTCGTTGCCAGCCAGACCGCCGACGGGGTGACGCCACTCGACCGCAGCGCCTGCCGGCCCGCCTCGACCGCCATCGTGGTGGCGTCCTCGTCGTACGACGCTGCCGTGCGGGTGCCCTTGCCGCCGCCGACGCCCGCGACCGGCGCGATCTGTGACCGGTCGAGCCGGCGGCGCGGCAGGTGCACCCCCCACCCGTGGATCCCGCTCACGCCGCCAGTCTATGAACGCTTCTGACGAGCCGTCAGAAACCCGACTTGTCAGCGGCTGCGGGGGCTATAGCACCGTCTGCTGCTGACAACTTGCGCGCGCGGGCCGAACGCTCGTTTCGACGGCGTCACGCGGGTAAGGCGACTCGACGTGACAGTGCTGCTACTCGGCTTCGACCCGCGATCGGTCCCCGGTGTGGACGCCAGCATGGTCGAGACCGCGATCGCGATCGGGCAACAACGCTTCGACGATCTCGGTATCGAGACCGTGACCTGCCTCGTCAAACCCGATGCGACGGCAGACGGGCAGATCATCGACGCGCTCCGCGACCGTGACTACGAGTGCGTCGTGATCGGCGGCGGCGTGCGCAAGCCCGAGGAGTTACTTGAGTTCTTCGAGCGCGTCATCAATTTGGTGCACCGGCACGCGCCGAACGCTGCCATCGCTTTCAACTCCAACCCGATGGACAGCGCCGACGCCGCGCTGCGCTGGATCCGCCGGTGAACTTGTCAGCGGCTGCGGGGGCTATAGCACCCGCAGCCGCTGACAACTACGTCCGGGCGGCGGCGCGGGCGAGGCGGCGGGCGAGGTCGCGGACCGACGCGGTTAGCCCCGTTGCGAGGATCCGGCCAGTGCCAGGCCAGCGCTGATCGAACGTCGCACTCCACGCGATCCGCGTGCCATCGCCCTCGGGCGTGAGATGGACGTCGGCCAGGTAGTCGCGCACGACCGGCGGAGACACGATCCGGTAGGCGAGATGGTGCGGGCGGTCGTAGGCAACGATCTCCTCGCTCACCGCAAATCCACGCTTGCTGCCGAGCCGGCGGATCGCGCCGACGCCGCCCGGCGCCGGCGTACCTTCCCGCGCCCACGAAGAGTGCCGGACCGCCGGGCCGGCCCAGCGTGACCACCCGGCGCCGTCGGCGAGCAGGTCGAACACCCGCTCCACGGGCGCCGCCGAGTGCTCGACGATCTCGTACCCGAACTTCCGCTTCATCCAGCCACCCCGAACTGTTCGCGAAGCTTGTACTTCAACACCTTGTTAAGGGTCTCGTTGCGCGGCAACCGGTCGACGATCTCCAGCCGCTCCGGGATCTTCTGGGTCATCAGCCCGGCGTCGCGGAGGTAGCCGACCATCTCGTCGAACCCGATCGCATCGCCACCGTCCGGCGCTTCGACGACGGCACACACCAATTCGCCGCGCTCGGCGTCCGGCAACCCGATCACGGCGACGTCGCCGACCTTCGGATGCGCGAACAACAGCTCCTCGAGCTCGCGCGCCGAGATGTTCTCGCCCTTGCGGATGATGACGTCCTTCAGCCGGCCGGTCAGCCGCAGATGCCCGTCGGCCTGCAGCACGCCGAGGTCGCCGGTGCGAAACCACCCGTCGTCGTCGAACGCCGCTTTGGTCGCCACCTCGTCGGTGTAACCCGCGCAGACGACCGGGCCGCGGACCCGCACCTCGCCCTCCTCACCCGCTGCCGCGACCCGTCCGTCGTCGGTCACGATGCGCACCTCCGCGCCGAGCACCGGCTTGCCCTCGGTGGTGGCGAGCTGCTCGTCGGTGTCGTGCGGCGAGCCCATCGCGATCATCGGGATCTCGGTCATGCCGTAGCCGTGCACGACCGGGATGCCCATCTCCGCCTTGATGTCGTAGAAGACCTCGGCCGGCTTGGCCGCACCGCCGCCGGACATCAGCCGCAACGTCGGGATGATCGGCTCACCCGGCGACTTCCGCTGCTCGGCCAGGAACATCGTGTAGAACGCCGTACTCCCGCCGCACATCGTGACGCCGAGCTTTCGGTACGCCGCGACCGCCTCGGCCGGCACGAACGACTCGACGAGCACCGCACCGAACCCGGACGCCAGCATCATCAGCAGGTAGTCGGGGCCGCCGATGTGCGAGTACGGGAACGCGATCGACCCCAGGTCGTCGGCGGACCGGTCGACCGCCGCCGCGAGCCCACGACCGCCGGCCATCAACGTCTGGTCGGTATGCTGCACGCCCTTTGGTTCCGACGTGGTGCCCGACGTGTAGTAGACCCACCGCACCTCATGCCCGCTGGCCGGCGCCGGCGGCAGGCTTGCCGGGTCGCCGGTCGGCAGCTCACCGCCCAGCGACAAGACGTGCGGCGCCGGGTCCAACTCCGCGGCCAGCGTGCGGGCCATCGCATCGAAGTCGCGGTCGCGCCATTGCCCGGGTACGACGTAAAACTCCGGCCGGCTCTGCCGCAACACCGCACCGACCTCGCGCTCGCGGTAAAGGTGCAGGATCGGCGTCTGCACCGCGCCCAGCCGGGCGAACGCCATCGAGACCACGACGCTGTCGATGCGGGTCGGCAGCTGCCACGCCACCGTCGTCCCTGGGCCGATCCCGAGCGCTTGCAACCCGGCGGCAACCGCCTCGGCGCGCGCGGCGAACTCCGCAAAGCTCAAGCCGTTGCCGTCAGTGTCGAGCAGCATGGGGGCGTCGCCGGACAGCTCCGCGCGACGCCGGACCAGGTCCCAGATGGTCTCGGTCTCGAGCAACGCCGCGGTCATCGTGCCAACCTTTCGACGTGGAGTCGTGGGAGCTGGCGGCGCGCGAGCAGATCCGTGACCTGATCGCGCGCTACAACGCCTACGGCGACCACGGCCGGTTCGACGAGATGGTCGCGCTGTTCACCGCCGACGGCGTGCTGCAGACGGATGACGAGACCGTGACCGGTCCGGCCGAGCTGCTCCGGTTCTTCCAAGCCGTCGCCGCGTCGGCGCAATCTGGTGCTGCCGGCCCGACACCGTCGTACGTCCGCCACCACACCGCGACGCTGGTGATCGATGTCGAATCGCCGGCCGAGGCGTCCGCGCGCTGCTACTACCAGGTGCTGACGACCGACGGGCTCGACCACTGGGGCCGGTACGCCGACGAGCTGATCCGCGTCGACGGCCAGTGGAGGTTCGCCCGGCGCCGGGTGCGGCTCGACGGCATGCAACCAGGCGGCTGGGCCGCGGCGTACCGGCAGCGACAACACCTCGATCAAGCTCCGTAGACCGGCGTCGGGTCGGGCGCTTTGGCGAGCAGGTCCGACACGGCCGCGCCGACCTCCGCCGGTGACCAGCGCGCCTCCTTGTCGACCCTCGGGCCGTGCTGCCACCCGTCCGCCACGCTGATCACGCCGCCCTCGACTTCGAACACCCGCCCCGACACTGCGCGCGACTCGGTCGACCCGAGCCACACGACCAGCGGAGAGACGTTCTCCGGGGCCATCGCGTCGAACCCGCTCTCGGGCTTGCGCATCATGTCGGGCATTGCGACTTCGGTCATCCGGGTCCGCGCCGCCGGCGCGATCGCGTTGACGGTCGCGCCGTACCGGCCGAGTTCCGCCGCCGCGACCAGCGTCAGCCCCACGATTCCGGCCTTCGCCGCGCTGTAGTTGCCCTGACCGACACTGCCCATCAACCCGGCCCCGGACGACGTGTTAATCACCCGGGCGTCGACGAGCACGCCGGCTTTGGTCTGCTCGCGCCAGTACCCGGCGGCGTGCCTCAGCGGGCAGAAGTGGCCGCGCAAATGCACGCGGATCACCGCATCCCACTCCTCGACCGACATCGAGGTGAGCATCCGGTCGCGCAGGAAGCCGGCATTGTTCACGAGTACGTCGAGACCGCCGAACGCTTCGACCGCCGAACGCACCAGGTTGGCCGCGCCATCCCAGTCGGCCACGTCGTCGGTGTTGGCGATCGCCTCGCCGCCCGCCGCCTTGATCTCGTCGACGACCTGTTGCGCCGGAGCGGTCGAGGAGCCTTCGCCTTCCCGCGAGGTGCCGATGTCGTTGACGACGACGCGCGCACCCTCCGCGGCGAAGGCCAGCGCATGTGCCCGGCCGAGTCCGCCGCCGGCGCCCGTCACGATGACGATCCGGCCGTCACAAATCCCCATCAGCGCCTCATCGCAGGTAGGCCTGGCCGCCGTCGGCCATCAACGTCGATCCGGTCACGTACGCCGCATCCTCCGACAGCAGGAACGCCACCGCACGGCCGACGTCCTCCTCGAGCCGGCCGACCCGACCGAGCGGAATCGTGCGGACGAAGTCGTCGTACTCGTCCTTGGCGAACTCCGACCACATCTTCAGCCCGGGCGACATGCCGTTGGGGATGCAGGCGTTCACCCGAATGCCGTCGGGTCCCCACTCCAGCGCGGCCATCCGGGTCAGCGTCCGAATCATCTCTTTCGTGCCGGCGTAGAGCGTGAACCCGGGCAGGTCGTTGCGCAGCGCCGACCCGGTGCCGAGGTTCACGACCGCGCCGCGACTCTGCTTCAACGCTGGGTACGCCGCCTGCATGAACCACAGCGAGCCGAGGAAGCCGCTCTCCCAGGTGCGGCGGGCGTCCTTCTCGGTGATCTCGAGCACCGGGCCGAGCGCGACCATCTGCGCGTTGTTGACCAGCCCGTCGAGCCGGCCGAACTCGGCCAGCGCCTTGGCCACGCAACTGTCGACCTCGTCGCGCCGCCGGACGTCGCACTGCACCGCGAGCGCCCGGCGGCCTCGCTCGCGCACCGTGGCCGCGGTGCGCTCGACCTTCTCCAGCGTCCGGCCCGCCGACACGATGTCCGCGCCTTCGGCGGCGGCGGCCAGCGCGATGCCTTCACCGATGCCCTGTCCGGCGCCGGTGACCAGGACCACCTTGCCGTCCAGCCGCCCCACGCGCTCCATTATCTGACGACCCGTCAGACGTCCTCCGCCCCACCCACCGCCCTACAATGGAGACGGATCTGACGACCCGTCAGTTCTCGATAGGGTGCCTCCGTGGACCTGCGCGACTCGGAGCAGGAGCGCGCCTTTCGCGAGGGGCTCCGCGAGTGGTTGGCGACGACGTTGCCGACCCTCGGCGAGAAGCCGCACCACACCGACTGGCCGGGCCGCCGCGAGTACGACACCGCCTGGCAGAAGCTGCTGTTCGACGCCGGTTATGCCGGCATCAACTGGCCGAAGGAGTACGGCGGGCGGGGCGCCACGCCCACCGAGCACCTGATCTTCCTCGAGGAGACCGAGCGGGCGGGTGCGCCGTACGTCGGCGTCAACTTCGTCGGGCTGCTGCACGCCGGCCCGACGATCGCTACCGAAGGGACCCCCGAGCAGCGGTCCGCCCACCTGCCCAAGATCCTCGCCGGCGAGGAGATCTGGTGCCAGGGATTCAGCGAGCCCGGCGCCGGGTCGGACCTCGCCTCGATGCGCACCCGGGCGGTGCGCGACGGCGATGAGTACGTCGTCAACGGCCACAAGATCTGGACCTCCCACGCGGAGGTCGCCGACTACTGCGAGCTGCTCGTGCGCACCGACCCGGACGCGCCGAAGCACAAGGGCATCACCTGGCTGATGATGGCGATGGACTCGCCCGGCCTGACGGTGCGGCCGCTCAACACGCTGCTCGGGTCGAGCGAGTTCTCCGAAGTCTTCTTCGACGACGTGCGGATCCCTGTCGCCAACCGCGTCGGTGCGGAGAACGACGGCTGGCGCGTGACGATGGTGACGTTGTCGTTCGAGCGCGGCACCGCATGGGTCGACCAGATCGTCGACTCAGTGCGGCTGGTGCAGGACCTGGCCGCGATCGCCAAGAAGGTCACCGCGCACTCCGGCGCCGCCTGGGATGACCGCGGCCTGCGTCGCGACATCGGCCACATGGCGGCGGAGTTCGACGCGCTCTGGGCGCTCACCAAGCGGGGGGTGACGGAGGCCGGGTCCGGCGTACCGGGCGTGAGCGCGTCGGTGCTCAAGCTGCGCTACACCGAAGCCCGGCAGCGGCTGATGGAGCTCGGTGCGCGGGTGCTCGACCGAGCGTCGGTCTCGCGCACCGACATCGCCGGCCTGCCGACCGGCGAGTGGACGACCGAGCGGCTGAACTCGCTGTCCTACACGATCGCGGCCGGCACCTCGCAGATCCAGCGCAACATCATCGGTGAGCGCATCCTCGGCCTGCCGAAGGAGCGCTGATGTTTTTCCTTCCCACCGAGGACCAGCGCGAGCTGCAGCGCGGGGTGCGCGAGGTGCTCGACGCCGCGTTCCCGCTGGAGCGGCTGCCTCGCGGTCTCGACGCTGCGCTCTGGAAGACGCTGGAGGAGACCGGCGTCTTCTCGCTGCGGACCGATCTCGACCTCGGCATGGTCGAGGCATCGCTGGTCTTCGAAGAGCTCGGCCGGGCTGCCGTGCCGGGACCGCTGGTCGGCAGCTTTCTCGCCGCCGGTGCGGCGGATGGTCCGGTTACCGTCCTTGACCCTCGGCACCGCCCGTTGGTCGTTTCCCATCTCGCATTCGCCGCTTCCTTGCTGGTTCTCGACCCGTCGGGGCCGGAGCTCACGCCGACGCCAGCGGGGACCGAGCTGTCCGAGCCGATCGACCCGCTGACCCCGCTCCACGAGCTGGCCGCCGTACCCACGGGATCGGCGTTCGGCGACATCGACCGGCTGTGGCAGGAGGGTGCGCTGCTCACGGCGGCGGTGCAGGTCGGCCTCGCTGCCCGGCTGACCGAGCTCGCGGTCGAGTACGCGAAGGGCCGGGAGCAGTTCGGCCAGCCGATCGGATCGTTCCAGGCGGTGAAACACATCTGCGCGGACATGCTCGTGCGCACCGAGCTCGCACGCGCCGCCTTGCACGCCGCCGCCGTCACGCTCGACGACCCGGAGGTCGGCGACGCCGCCCGCGCGGTCGCGGGGGCGAAGCTGCTCGCGGACGAGGCCGCCACGCAAAACGCCCGGTCGTGCGTCCAGGTGCACGGCGGCATGGGCTTCACCTGGGAGGTGCCGGTGCACTTCTTCCTGAAGCGCGCCTGGTTGCACGCCACCGAGTTCGGTACGGCGGACGACCACGCCGAGGACCTCGCCGCCCGGTTGTGACGACCGCTTCTCTCGCCGAGCTGTCGGGCCGCCGACCGGACGCGCCGGCCGTCGAATGCGGTGACGTCCGGCTCGACTGGCAGCAACTCGACGATGCAAGCATCCGGTGCGGCCACGGCCTCGAAACGCTCGGCGCGACGCCCGGCAGCCACGTCGCCATCTGCGTCAGCAACCGGGTCGAGTTCGTCGTCGCCGTGCTCGGCGCCTGGCGCGCCGGCTGCGCCTTCACGCCGCTGAAGACCGGCTGGACGGCCGACGAAGTCGGCGCGGTGCTCGACGACGCCGGCACCCGGGCGGTCGTCGCGGACCGCGACGGCGCGCGCATGGCGGCCCGGGAGCGCGGCATCGCACTGGTCGACGTCGACACCGGCTTCGACGACTGGCTGGCCGGTCAGCGCGACGAGCCGCTGCCGGCGGACCGCTGCGGCTACAAGCTGCCGTACACCTCCGGCACGACCGGCCGGCCCAAAGGCGTCGTCATGGCGGGGTCGGGCACCACGCCGTTCGCGGCCGGCTGGGCCGGGATCGCCGGATGGGCGGAGGTGCTCCAGCTGCCGGGCGACGGCGTGCACCTGTTCGTCTCGCGGCTGTTCAACGGCGCGCCGCAGACGTTCGGCTTCGGCGCGATGGCCCGGGGGGCGACGTTGCGGATCCTGCCCCGCTGGGACCCGACCGCGGCGGTGGCGGCGCTGGCCGCGCCGGACGTCACCTCGACGATCATGGTGCCGACGATGTTCCGGCAGCTGCTCGCCGTGCCCGGCATCGACCGCAGGCACTCGCCGGCAGCCGGGCTGCGGACACTGTTGCACGGCGGCGAGCCGTGCCCGATCCCGATCAAGCAGGCGATGGCGGACTGGTTCGGCGACGTACTGGTCGAGTACTACGGCTTCACCGAGGGCGGCTTCACCGTGGTCGGCGCCGACGAGTGGCGCGACCGGCCCGGCACGGTCGGCCGCCCGCTGGGCGGCATGACGATCACGGTGCTCGACGATGCCGGTCAACCGGTGCCGGCCGGCACAGACGGCGCCGTCTACTTCACCAGCGCCAGCGGCCGCCGCTTCCACTACTCCGGCGACGACGCCAAGACCGCGGCCGCCCACCACGGCGACGCGTTCACCGTCGGTGACGTCGGCCGGCTCGACGAGGACGGCTTCCTCTACCTCAGCGGCCGCGCCCCCGACGTCGTCATCTCGGCCGGGGTCAACGTCTATCCCGCCGAGGTCGAGCAGGCGCTGTCCGACGTGCCCGGCATCGCCGACCTGTGCGCGGTCGGCGCGCCCGATGCCGAGCGGGGCGAGCGGATCGCGCTGTTCGTTGCGTTGCTTCCCGACGCGCCGCGCGAGCCGACACTGCAGCGGATCGAGCAGACCGCGGCCAGCCGGTTGGCGCCGTACAAGCGGCCGCGGTCGGTCGAGGTGGTCGACGAGATCCCCCGGGACGAAGCCGGGAAGCTGCTCCGCCGGGTGCTACGAGATCGGCTCTGGCAGCGGGCCTAGCGCGTCCTTCGCCAGCACGCAGTGCGTGCCGCTGTAAATCGTCGGCATGCACTTGTTGCAGTGGATGCAGCGTCCCGGCCGACGGTCGCCCGACTGCCAGGCGCCGACCAGGTTCGGCTCGCGCAGCAGCGCCCGCCCGATCGCGACGAAGTCAAACCCTTCGGCCAGCGCGCCTTCCGCGGTCTCGACCTGGTTGACGCCGCCAAGGTAGACCAGCGGCATCGACAGCGCCGCCCGGAACTGGCGCGCGAACGGCAGGAAGAAGCCTTCCTCGAACGGGTACGACGGGAACAGCCGCGGCGCCACCAGGCGCATGCCGGGCCGGACGTAACGCGGCTGGGTCGCCAGCATCTCGGCCAGCGGCACGTCGCCGCGGAAGAAGTACATCGCGTTCTCCAGCGAGCTGCCGCCGGTCAGCTCGATGGCGTCGAGCACACCGTCGGCCTCGATCAGCCGCGCCACCTCGAGGCTTTCGTCGAGCCACAGCCCACCGGCGACGCCGTCGGACATGTTCAGCTTCGCCGTCACCGCGACCTGGTCGCCGACCGCGTCGCGCACCCGCCGGAGCACCGTCCGCGGGAACGTCGCCCGCTTCTCGAGGCTGCCGCCGTACTCGTCATGCCGGCGGTTGAGCTTCGGGCTGAGGAACGAACTGAGCAGGTAGCCGTGGCCGAGGTGCACCTCGATGGCGTCGAAGCCGGCCTCGACCGCACACCGCGCGGCGCGCTCGAAGTCGTCGGTCACCCGCTCGAGATCGGCCTGCGTGGCGGCCGGCACGAACCCCTTCGCGGGCGCGCTGAACCGGCGGGTCGGCGCCAGCGACCTGCGGCCGTTGGACTTCGCGTCGGCGACCAGGCCGGCGTGGCCGATCTGCGCATTCGCCGCCGCGCCTTCGGCATGCACCGCGTCGGTCAGCCGGCGCAATGCAACCGACGTCGCCTCGTTGAGGACGAGGCAGTGCCGATGCACCCGACCCTCGGGAGCGACCGCCAGATAGGCCACGGTCGTCATCGCCGTACCGCCGGCGGCGATCCGGCGGTGGAACTCGACCAGCCGGTCGGTCACCTCACCGCGCGGCGTGGCGCCTTCGAAGGTCGCCGCCTTGACGAGCCGGTTACGCAACGTGATCGGTCCGAGCTTCGCCGGTTCGAACAGCGCGGGCGCGGTGGCCGGAGGCATGACCGGACCGTACCTGACGCCCCGTCAGATACCGTGACGCCGAGTGCGACGAAACTGGCGTTCCGAAAGCCGCGAAACGCGAACTTCGTCGCACTCGGTGGGGTGAGGAGGCGGGCAACGTGCCGAGCATCGACAGCCGGATTGGTCGCGTCGTCGTGCGGATGGCGGGCAGCAAGTCGTTCATGCGCGTCGGCCCGAAGGTCGTGCCACACGTCGACCGGCTACTGCATCGGCTCACCGGAGGGCGGGCGCTGAGCAGCTCGGGGATGCTGCCCTCACTGATGCTGGTCACCACCGGCGCGAAGACCGGGCAGCGCCGCACTACGCCGCTCGCGACCAAGGTCGACGGCGACTCGTTCTACGTCGTTGGCAGCAACTTCGGCCGCGAGACGCACCCGGCCTGGACGGCGAACCTGATCGCGCACCCGGACGTGGAAGTCTCGTTTCGCGGCCGGACTCGCCCGGTCCGCGCCACCCTGCTCGACGCGGACGCCAAGGCCGCGGTCTGGCCGACGCTGGTCGAGTTCTGGCCGAACTACGACGTCTACACCGACCGCAGCGGTCGCGACCTGCGGGTCTTCCGGCTCGACCCGCGCTGACCGCCGTCAGCTCGCCAGCGCGCCCACGTCGCCGCCCGTGAGGATCGCCTGATGCAGGTCGGCGAGCTCGGGCGACGGCTCCAGGCCGAGCTCGTCGGCGAGTCGGCGGCGCAACGACTGGTACGCCGCCAGCGCATCCGCCTGGCGACCCGAGCGGTGCAACGCGATCAGCAGGAACCGCCAGAGCCGCTCGCGGAGCGGGTGCTCGGCGACCGTCGACTCGACCTCGGCGAGCACCTCACGGTGCCGGCCGGCTGCCAACTCGGTCTCGAAGCAGTCCTCGATCGCGGTCAGCCGCGACTCCTCCAACCGATGCGCTTCGACCGCCGCGAACCCGGCGTCGCCGACGTCGGCAAGGGCCGGACCGCGCCACAGCCGCAACGCGAAGCGCAGTTGCTCCGCCGCCGCGGCCGCGTCGCCGGCCTCGTAGCTGCGCCGCGCGGACTCGCACTGCCGCTCGAAGCGGACGGCATCGACGTACTCGTCGTCGACCGCCAGCAAGTAACCGTTCGGCTTGGTCACGAGCAGATCGCCGAGTCCGTGGCTGGCCAGGCTCTTGCGCAGCCGCGACACCTGCACGCGCAACGCCGCCACGCCGGATCCTGGAGGCTCGCCGTCCCACAGCTGGTCGGCCAGCCGGTCCACCGAAACCGTCCGGCCGCGGTGGATCAGCAACAGCGACAGCAACTCGCGCTCCCGGGCGGCGCGAATCTCGACCGTGGTCCAGCCGTTGCGGACTTCTAGTGGGCCGAGCAGGTTGAACTCGATGCCGCGCGGATCCGGCGCGGTCGGCGGCGCATCGCGCCGCAGCCCGGTCACGGCGAACACCGGCTGCAGCGTGGGGAAGCCGCGCAGCTCCATCTCGCCGCGATCGGTCGCGTCGACCGCCCCTCCCAGCTCCGTGATCACCCGCTGCGAGACCAGGATCTCGCCGCAGCCGGCCGCATCGCACAGCCGGCTGGCCAGGTTGACCACCGGCCCGAGGGCCATGTAGTCAGCGCGATCCGCGAGCCCGAGCACACCCATCGTCGCGTAGCCGAAGGTCACGCTGATCCCCGCCGACAGGCAGTGGCCGCGCCGTTTCCAGCTGCTGCCGAACTCGACCATCGCGTCGCGCAGGTCGACCGCCATGCTGACCGCTTGCAGCGCGGGGGCGTCGCAGGGAACCGGGTCGTTGAACACGACCATGAGGCCATCACCGGCGAACGGGCCGACGGTCCCGCCGTACCGCGCGATCAGGCCGTCGGCGATGCGGTGAAACTCCTTGATCGCCCCGACGACCTCCTCCGGTTCGGCGGCCACTGAGAACGGCGTGAACCCGCGCAGGTCGCAGAACAGTACGGCGACCTCGCGGCGGTGGGGTTCCAGCAGCGCTTCGTTGCCGCCGCCGACCACGAGGTCTGCGACGCGAGCAGAGAGGAATCGGCGCAGCCCCTGCAGCCGCTGCACTTCATCCAGCTGCTCGGCCACGCGTTGTTCGAGCGTCCGGTTCCAAGCCGCCAGCTCCGCGGCCTGACCCTGAAGCGCGTCGTGATAGCGCTTCATCCGGAGCAGCGAGCGCACCCGGGCCAGCAGCTCGGCCTGGTCGAACGGCCGGGCGAGGAAGTCGTCTGCGCCGACGTCGAGCGCGGCAACCTTCGCATCCTTGCCGGAGGCAGTGACCATCACGATTGGCAACGTCGCGGTCGCCGGCTGGGCCCGGAGCCGGCGACAGACCTCGAAGCCGTCGAGCCCGGGCATCTGCCAGTCGAGCAGCACCAGGTCCACGGGCTCACGGTCGGCGATCGCCAGGGCGGTCGGCCCGTCCTCCACGGTGATCACGCGGTATTGGCTGCTCTCGAGCATGGCCTCGAGCAGTCGCCGGTTGCTCGGGTTGTCGTCGACGACGAGGATGCGCTGCTCGTTGATGGTCATCGCACGGCTCCCAACGATGCGACGGCGGGCTGCTCGGACGGTCCGACGGGTTGTGCTGGCACCGACGGTGCGGGTCGGATTTGGTCCGCAGCGTCGACCAGTCCGGGCACGGCCACCACGAAGATGCTGCCTCGACCTGGTTCGGTCTCGAGCCGGATCCGGCCGCCGTGCAACTCGACCAAGCCTTTCACCAGCGCGAGCCCGACCCCCGTGCCTTCCGGCACCCGATCGTCTCTTCGCTGCCGACCCTGGCTGAACGGGTCGAAGATGGTGGCTCGTTGCTCGGGATGGATGCCGATGCCGGTGTCGCTCACGGACACCACCAGTTCGCTGCCGTGCCCAAGCGTCGCGATTGCGACCTCGCCGCCATCGGGAGTGAACTTGACCGCGTTGGACAGCAGGTTGCACAAGATCTGCTCAAGCCGTTCCTCGTCAGCGACGACGAGCTCAGCGCGCGGATCGAGGGTGGACCGGAGGGTGATCTGCCGCGACTCGGCCTCGTCCGCGACCGATCCGTAGACCCGGCCGAGCAGCATCGGTACGCAGACTTCGTCGACGCTCAGCTGTAGCTGCCCGGCTTCGAGCCGAGCCAGGTCCAGCAAGTCCGTGATCAGCCCAAGGAGGTGGCGCGCCGCCGTGCGCACCTCCTGGATGTAGTCGGCCTGCGTCGGGTTCAGCGGGCCAGGCGCACCCTCCGCGAGCAGGTCGGCAAAACCGATGATCGCGTTCAGTGGCGTGCGCAGCTCGTGCGACATGTTCGCCACAAAGATGCTCTTGTGGCGACTGGCGGCGTCGAGCCGCTGCTGCACGTCCTCGGCCTGCTGCCGCGTCTGCTGCGCGGCGATCACGAACCGTCGCAGCCGACCGGCCACCGCATCCACCACCGCCCCGTTTACCAACAAGACGGTCAGCAGCGCCAAGAAGCGCACAACTTCGTGCGCGCCGTCTTCGACGATCAGCAAGGTGCCGTATGACACCGTGATACCGACGAGATGAAGCACGGACCGACCGCGGTGCCACAACGCAATTCGGCTCATCCAGATCCAGCCGAAGTTGAGCGCCACCAGGTCACCGAACGGACCGGCGTAGGCGGTGGCGAGCGTGAACGCGACGACGCCCACGACGGCTGATATCTCCGCACCGAGTCGCGGCCATCTGCGACTCCACCGCAGCAGGACCCACCCGGTGCCGGCCACCCCGATGCCGAGGCATCCGACCGCCAAGCGCCACTCGGCTGATCGCGGCGTGATCACCGCGGCGAGCATGAAGACCGCGGCGAGTGCGAACGACTCCCATCCGGCGACCCGTGCCAGCAACCGACGGTTCGCGGGCGATCCAGGTTGCGTGAACGCCGTGCTCGACTCGGGGCTCGGTCCAACCTGCTGCTCGCTGCCAACGGAGGCCAAGCGATCGCCCGCGCGGTACGGAACCCGGCAGATGAAGGTGCTGCCGACGCCGACCTCGCTGAGTGCGACTACCTCACCGCCGTGCAGCCCGGCGTACTCGCGGGCGAGGGGCAGGCCGAGGCCACTACCTGCCTCGGCTTGCGTGCCCTGCTGGAACTGCTCGAAGATCCGGCCGAGATCAGACTCGGAGATGCCAACGCCGGTGTCGGAGACACGGAAGGCGACGCCGTCGGCCTCATTCCGCACCACCAGGACGACCTCGCCACCGGCGGGCGTGTACTTGATCGCGTTGACCAGTAGGTTGACGACGACCTGGCGCAGCTTCCGGCGGTCGGCCCACAGCCAGTTCATCGCCGTGCCGGGGTCGAGGACCAACTTGACCGAACGGGCACGAGCCAGTTCGCGGACCAGTCGCACAGCGTCGCCGGCGATGTCGGCCGGATCGACCAGCTCGGGCTCCAAGTTGATCGTGCCTTGCTCGACGCTGTCGGGATCGAGGACCTCGTCGACGAGCGAGACCAGGTGTCGCGCGGCATCCGCGATGTCGGCGACGTACTCCTGCTGCCGCGGGTTCAGCGGTCCAGCCAGTTGCTCGCCAACCAGCTCGCTGAAGCCGAGGACCACATTGAGTGGGGTCCGCAGCTCGTGCGACATCCGGGCGAGGAACGCGCTCTTTTGCTCACTGGTGCGCTCCAGTGCGATGCGGGCGCGCTCCGCCGCCTGGCGCGCGAGCTGCTCCTCGGTCGCCAAGCCGACCACCATCGAGATGAGCCAGCGGATGAACAACCCCGAGGTCACGACCAGGCTCATCAGCAACAGCCATCTGGTTGCCGGCCACGGACCCGGGCGCAACCACAGCGCGCCGGCGTAGCTCAGGCCGAGGGTGAGGGTGTGAAACAGCGCAACCCGCCATGATCGAAGCGCCAGCAGGATGGTGCCGATCACCAGGTAGATCGCCGGCAGGCAAGGTCGCATCACCGGGATGGTGGCCTGGATCAGCATCAGCGAACCGACCGCCGTCACGCCCGTCACGTCCATCAGCCACAACGGGATGCGCGCGGGTACGCGGACGAGCACGCAGCCGACGGCAAGCGCGACAACACCAATCGCGACGGTGATCCAGCGGTCGGTCGCCGTACTGCTGGCCGTCAGCGCGCGAAGCCCGAGCAACGCTCCTGTGCCGACCCCCGCGAATCCGCCGAGCCGTCCGATGAGTACGGCACGTGGTTCGTCACCGGCAGCCGCAAGAGCGAAGTCCGGACGGCTCGCGATTGTGGTCGAGACCGTGGTCACGACCGGAGCATTCCGCCAGGTCATGTCAGATCCGAACCTGCGCAACGGCGGCGATAACAGACATTTCGGTCAGCCGCCGTTCGGTAGTAGCGGCAACAGTCCGTCGACGAACGTGCGGACGTCGATCGGCTTTGACAGGTAGCCGTCGAAACCGGCTGCCAGCAGCCGCTCGCGGTCGCCCTTCATCGCAAAGGCGGTCAATGCGACGACCGGAATTGACGCGGTTGACGGATCCGCCCGTAGTTGTTGCAGCACCTGACTGCCGTCCATGTCGGGCAGCTGAACGTCCATGAGTACGAGCGCCGGTGGGTTGTCGCCGGTCCGTACCGCCCCGAGGGCCTCCGCACCGTTGCGCGCCTCGACCGGCCGAAACGACCGAAGTCGCAGCAAGTCGCAGGTCAGTTTCAAGTTCTTGTCGTTGTCGTCAACAACGAGCACTACTTCGCCTGACATGACGACCCCCAGAGGGTGTGTGGAGCCGATGTCAGCGAACCGTAAGGCGCAGCAATCCTCCTGACACGCGCGTCAGCGATGGTGTGACGCAAATCGGACAATTGGAGGCGGCCATGCGCCACCATTCACCGCACAACGACCAGCTGCGTCGGCTCAAGGTGTTTCACGGCTGCACGGATCGAGAGCTCGAACGAGTGCGGGCACTCGGCGACGAAATCGCCGTCAACGCGGGCTCAGTCATTGTCCGCGAGTCGTCATTGACGAAGGACGTCTACATCCTGCTCGCCGGTGACGCCGCGGTATCTCGCGGCGGCGAGACGGTCAGCAGGTTGCATCCCGGCGACCACTTCGGTGAGCTCGCCGCGCTCGACCCGGCACCGCGCAACGCCTCCGTCACGATGCTGACCGATGGCGTCCTGCTGGTGCTCGGATCTCGGGAGTTCGCGACGCTGCTCGAAGACGTGCCGCGGTTCAGCCGGCGGTTGCTCAACGGGTTGGCGCAGCGCGTGCACGCCTTCGACGGCGCCTGAACGGACCGCGCTTCACTGCCGGTGCCTGCTGCTTCGCGGCCGCGCGCTTGCCAGCGGCGCCCGACTTCGGCTTACGAGCCGGCTTCGGCCACGGCTCGGCCGGAGGCGGGTCGAGGCGGTAGTCGGCGGTCCCCCGCAACGCTCGCAGAGCGCTGAGATCCGGCGTCCCGACGGCCGCGTCCCGGTTGCGCCGTAGCTCCTCCCAGACGGGCAGGTCGAGCACGCACTGTGGCACGGCGGCGGACCGTCGATGGAGAACGTCGTCCGGCACCTGCTGCGGGTCATCGACGACGAACTCTGCCAGGATCTCGTCGTACGCCTCGACCAGCATTCGGTTGGCCGGGTCGAGCCCGGCGACGAGCACCATCCCGGTCGGCTCGGTGTCGAGCGGGACCACGACCAGGTCCGACCGATATCGCTCCAACACGGTGGCGACCTTGAACACGTCACCGGTCCAGCTGACCGTGTGCCGATCGCGCGCGGCCTCGTCAACCGATCGCGGCAGCATGTCGTCGAACATCACGACGCTGTGTGGCGTCGCGTTGCGCTCCACGTTGATGAAGTCGCGGAAGGCGAACTCGAAGAGATGCATGCCGTCGATGAAGGCGAGGTCGATGACGCCTTCGGGGAACCAGCCGAGGGCGTCAGCGCGAGCAAAGAAGTCGTCGCTGGTCGCCTTCACGAGGTGCAGGTCGCACGCCAGTTCCGCGGTGATCTTGTACTGCGGGTCGACGCCGATCGTCCGGGTCCGCGACTGCGCTAAGCCGCGGCCATCCCGGATGCCGATTTCCAGGTAGCTCCGCGGCCGCAGCCGCTCGTGCAGGGTGCGCAGGAACTCATGCCGGTTCATCTCGATCGCGGCATCCCCTCTCGGCGGTCGGCTACTCCTGCACGAGCGGTTTCGCGAGCACCACGAAGTGGAGGTCCTCGCGCCGAGGCAGACCGTAACGCTCGTCGCCGTACGGGAACGGGCGCGACTCGCCCGTGCGCGCGTAGCCGCGACGCTCGTACCACCCGATCAGGTCGCCGCGCTGCGCGATCACCGTCATCTCCATCGTTCCGGCGCCGCGCTCGACCGCCCGGCGCTCCGCCGCCTCGAGCAGCTGGCGCCCGATCCCGCTTGCCTGGCGCTGCGGCGAGACGGCGAACAGGCCGAAGTAGCAGATGCCGCAGCTGCGCCACTCGAGCTGGCAGCAGCCGACGATCGATCCGGTCGCATCCTCGGCGAGCAGCACCTCCGCGTCCGCTGCGTCGACGATCGCGCGCACCGCGTCGGCGTCGGTCCGCTGGCCGCCGAGCAGGTCGGCTTCGGTGGTCCATCCGGCCCGGCTGGAGTCCCCGCGGTACGCCGACTCCACCAGCGCCACGACCGCGCCGACATCGGCAGCCGTCGCCGCCCGGTACCCGATCACACCCCGCCTCCCAACACCCAACCCTCAACGTCCGTCCTCAACGCCCGTCCCCCCCGACGGCGAACCCGCGCGTTTCAACCATTCCAGCCGGCGTATGGCGTTGATTCGCGCGGGTTTGGCGAGAGCAGCGGCCATGCGGCGCGGGGGCGGCGGGCAGCGGGCGTCGGGGCGCGGGGCAGCGGGCGCGGCTGCAGCGGGCGGCGGGCGAGGGGGCGCGGCGGGGTCAGAGGGCGAGGGTGTTGCTGACGGCGAAGCCGTGGCGGTCGCCGTCGGCGAGGTGGGCCCCGACGGTGGCAGCCAGCTCGTCGACGGTCCAGGTCTCGCCGGCCGCGGCAAAGGACCGCTCCAGCGTCGGCGCCGCCATCACGCCGACCTTCCCGCCGTACACCACGAACACGTTGCCGCTCACGTGGTCCGCCTCACGGGAGCCGAGCCAGACGACCAGCGGCACGACATGCTCGATCGCCCACGGGTCGGCCTCGTCACCCTCCGGCGGCGGCGGAAACGTCGACTCGGTCATCGCGGTCCGCGCCCGCGGTGCGATCGCGTTGGCCCGCACGCCATAGCGGCCGCAGCCGTGGGCGACCGACAGCGTCAAGGCCGCGATGCCGGCCTTCGCGGCGGCGTAGTTCGGCTGGCCGGGCGAACCGAACAAAAACGCCTCCGACGCCGTGTTGACGATCCGCGCCCACTGCGGCTCGCCGGTGGCTTTCGACCGCTCCCGCCAGTACGTCGTAGCCGCCTGGCAGGTCGCGGCGTGACCACGGAGATGCACCCGCAGCACGGTGTCCCACTCCTCGGCCGACACCGAGAAGATCATCCGGTCGCGCAGCACGCCGGCGTTGTTGACCACGACGTTCAGGTCGCCGAACTCGGCGATGGCCTTACCGACCAGCGAGGTGGCGAACTCCCAGTCGCCCATGTCGCCGGGCGCCGCCAGTGCCTCGCCGCCGGCCGCGCGGATCTCGGCCGCGACCGCCTCGGCCCCCTCGCCGATGTCGTTGACGACGACCTTCGCGCCGGCGGCGGCGAGCCCGAGGGCCTCGGCCCGGCCGAGTCCGGCGCCCGCGCCGGTGACGATCGCGACCGCGCCGGCGACCTCTGAGCCGGTGAACGACAGCTGCAAGGGCTTCACCGATCGGCACCCAGCAGCAGCGCACTCGTCGGCACGCCGGTGCCCCCGGTCACCAACACGTGGTCCGCACCGTCGACCTGGTTGACCGACGAGCCCCGCACCTGGCGGACGCCCTCCGCGATGCCGTTCATGCCGTGTAGGTAGGCCTCGCCGAGCTGCCCGCCGTGGGTGTTCACCGGCAACCGGCCGCCGATCTCGATCGCACCGTCGGCGATGAAGTCCTTGGCCTCGCCCCGCCCGCAGAAGCCGAACTCCTCGAGCTGCGCCAGCACGAACGGCGTGAAGTGGTCGTAGAGCACCGCGGTCGCGATCTCGTCCGGACCGAGCCCCGACGACTCCCAGATCTGCCGGGCGCAGGTGCCCATCTCCGGCAAGCCGACGAGCGAGTCGCGGAAGTAGGACCGCATCATGTGCTGGTCGTCGGCCATGCCCTGCGCCGCCGCCTCGATCACCGCGACCGGCTGCGCCAGGTCACGCGCGCGCTCGAGCGTTGTGACCAGGATCGCCTGACCGCCGTCGGTCTCCTGGCAGCAGTCGAGCAGGTGCAGCGGCTCGACGATCCACCGCGACGCCTGATGGTCGGCCAACGTGATCGGCTGGCCGTAGAAGTGCGCCGCCGGGTTGGTGGCGGCGTGCCGGCGGTCGGCGACCGCGACCCGCCCGAAGTCCTCGCTGGTGATGCCGAACTCGTGCATCATCCGGGTCGCGAACATCGCCACCCACGACGCCGGCGTCAACAAGCCGTGCGGCGAGCTCCACGCGAACTGCGCCTCCTCGGCGCTGGCACCCGCCGGCCGATCCTGCACACCCGTGCCGAACCGCCGGCCCGACCGCTCGTTGAACGCGCGATAACAGAGCACGTAGTCGGACACACCGGCAGCGACCGCCATCGCGGCGTACTGCACCGTGGCGCACGGCGCCCCCCCGCCGAAATGAATCCGGGAGAAGTGCGTCAGCTCGTCGATGCCGAGCCCGCGCATGATCTCGCTCTCCGGGTTGGACTCCATCGTGAACGTCGACAGGCCGTCGACCTGCGACGGCTCGATGCCGGCGTCCTCGCAGGCAGCAACGCAGGCCTCCAACGCCAGCTGTAGCTCGCTACGCCCGGAGTCCTTGGAGAACTCGGTCGCGCCGATCCCGACGACCGCTGCCTTGCCGGCGTAGCTGTGCCGGGTCATTGCGCCACCTCCAGCTCGACGGTGCCGGAGATGTGCGGACCCAGCTCGTTGGTCGCCTCGACCGCGATGACGACCGCGCCGGTCGCCGGATCGACGGATTGCACCGACCCGGTGAAGGTCAGTGGCGCATACGGGTACGCCGGTGCGCCGAGCCGCACCCGCAGCGCGCGCACCAGCACCTCGGGGCCGGTCCAGTCCGTGACGTAGCGCTGCATCAGGCCGATCGACGTGTTGATGTTGAAGAAGATGTCTTTTGATCCCTTCTTCAACGCCAGATCCCGGTCGTGGTGCACGTCCTGGAAGTCGCGGGTGGCGAGCGCGCCGGCGACGATCCGCGTCGGCGTGACCGGCAGCACCCACAACGGCAGTTCGGTGCCGACGTCCAGCTCGCCCGCGGACCGCGTCGTCGTACGCCGCTCGGGCGTCGCGGGCCGGAACTGCGGCAGCGAAATCGGTCCTCGCGAGTCGGTCGCGCCGTCGACCTGGGCGTGGTGGCTGTCGAGCCACTCGACCTCGACCGGCATGCCAACCCGCAGCTGCGCCGGAGCGACGCCCACCAGGTCGGCCAGCATCCGCGGACCCTCGTCCAGCTCGATCAGCCCGACCGGCAGCGGGTAGCGGAAGCCGGGAACCTGCGGGTGGTGCACGACGGTGAACGAATGCAGCCGACCGCGGCCCGACCCGACGACGTAGCCGCGGTCGAACGACCCACACTCGACGCAGCGCGGCGTCGGCGGGAAGGTCAACGCGCCGCAGCCGTTGCACCGCGGGATCCGCAGCTCGTGGCGGCGATAGCCATCGAACAGCGCCGCGTTGTCGCGGTTGATCGCGGGCCGCGGGCGCAGCGCCGGGTTCGGGTCGGGCGGCGCCTTGGCATCGTCGGCAACCGCCCGCGGCTTCCCGGTGCCGGGCCGGAACTTCAGGATCCGGAACAGCAGGTCGCCGACGTGCTCGCCGTCGGTCGTCGTGTAGCGGTGCCGGGTGGTCACGAAGTGGCCGGTGCCGAGCGCCGTCTGCTTCTCCTCCGAGACGTCCTCGAGCAGCTGGCTGCTCTGCAACATCTCGCCCGGGCGCAGGTAGCGCGCGATCTCCAGCTCGCTGGTCACAGCGACGACCCCGACGAACCCGTGCTCCTCGAGCAACGCCATGACCCGGCTGCGCGGGTCGTCGCCGAGCCGGCCCGCCGGCGACTGCGCCGGCAGGCCCGGACGCTCCCAGATGTCGAGCGTCGCGGGCGGCGCGACGATCCCGCCGTGACGGCTGCGTTCGGCGTACGCCGGATCCGTATAGCAGGGGTTGTCGTCACCGATCGCGTCGCACCAGTCCGCGATCGCGGGTTGGTTCACCGGATGGCGCGCGACGTGGACCGGGCCCTCGCCACCAACCTCTTTGCGCAGCCTCGCCAGGAACTCGTCCGGCGCGCTCGCCTCAGTTGCCGTCACACTGCCTCCCCGCCGCGGCGTCGCGGTCGACCGGCCGGATTACATTTCGTAACTCGTAATAATGTATCTAAGTGCGGTTCGACGACACCGCGGAGGAGCGAGCGCTCCGCCGCCAGTTGCGCGAGTACTTCGCAACCGTCTTCCCACCGGAGCAGCGCGCGAGCTTCGGCGCACCCGGCGACAACGAACCGGCGTTCCGCGCCATCGTCCGCCGGCTCGGCCGTGACGGCTGGCTCGGGTTCGGCTGGCCGACGGAGTACGGCGGCCAGGGCCGGTCCGCGACCGAGCAGTACATCGTCTTCGACGAGATCCAGCGGGCCGGCGTGCCGTTCCCGTTCGTCACCATCAACACCGTCGGCCCGACGATCATGCGGTTCGGGACCGAGGAGCAGAAAGCGGCGTACCTGCCCGGCATCCTCGCCGGCGAGATCAATGTCGCGATCGGTTACACCGAGCCCGAGGCCGGCACCGACCTCGCGTCGCTGCGCACGTCGGCGCGGCTGGACGGCGACGAGTGGGTGATCAACGGCAACAAGGTCTTCACCTCCGGGGCAAACCAGGCGGACTTCATCTGGCTCGCCTGCCGGACCGATCCGGACCTGCCCAAGCACCAGGGGCTCTCGATCATCATGGTGCCGACGACGTCGACCGGGTTCCGCTACAACCCGATCGTGACCGTCGGTGACATCGTCACGACCGCGACCTACTACGACGACGTCCACGTGCCGGTCGCGAACCTGGTCGGCGAGCGTGGCGGCGGCTGGCGCATGATCACGAACCAGCTCAACCACGAGCGGGTCGGTTTGGCGGCGCTGGGCGGCGCGACCTGGCGACTGTGGGGTGAAGTTCGCGAGTGGGCGCGGACCGCGCCGGCGGGTGGCGGCGACGGCGCGTGCGTCGGCGACCTGCCGTGGGTGCGCGCCGACCTGGCCGACTGCTACGCGCGGCTCGAAGCGATGAAGCTGATCAACTGGCAGATGGTCGAGGCGATCACCGACGACACGCTGCAACCGGCCGCCGCGTCGACGGCGAAGTTCTACGGCACTGAGACGCACGTCTACGTCTACCGCAAGCTGCTGGCCATCCTCGGCGCCGGCGGCTGGCTGCGCGCCGGGTCGCCCGGCGCGGCGCTGCGCGGCGAGGTCGAGCGGGTAGGGCGCAGCGCGCAGATCAACACTTTCGGTGGCGGCGTCAACGAGGTGCAGCGCGAGATCGTCGCGGCGACCGGGCTGAAGATGGCCCGGCGGGCGCGGTGAGGCGCACACCATGAACGGCCGACTCGACGAGACGCAGCGAGACCTGCGCGACCTGGCCACCGAGCTGTTCCGGCGCACCGTCACTCCCGAGCGGCTCGACCGGGTCGCCGCGGAACCCGAACGGTTCGACCGCGCGCTCTGGGCGGAGCTGGCCGGCGCCGGGTTGTTGGGCGTCGCGGTGCCCGAGGAGCACGGCGGGCTAGGACTGGGCCTGATCGAGCTGTCGCTGGTCTGCGAGCAGCTCGGCCGGGCGGTCGCGGCCGTACCGCTGGTCGCGACCTCGGCCGCGGCCGCAGCGCTGGCCGCCCATGGCAGCGACCCGCAGCGCAAGCAGTGGCTCCCAGCGATCGCCGAGGGCACCGCGGTCGTGGCGCTGACCCCGCCGCAGTCCGCGATCGGCGTACGGCGCGACGGCGATGCGTTGTCGGGACAGCTCATCGGCGTGCCGTGGGCGCACGTCGCCGACGCGCTGCTGGTGCCGGTCGGCGCGGACGTCCTGCTGCTCGACCCGACGAGCAGCGGCGTCACGACCGAGGACGTCACGACCACCGGCGGCGAGCTCGCCCAGAACCTCACGCTCGACGGCGCGACGGCCGAGCCGGTCGGCAGCGGCGCCTGGCCGTGGCTGCGGCTGCGCTGGCTGACGCTGCTGGCCGCCACGCAGGCCGGCGTGACCGACGCGGCCCTCCGGCTGACCGCGGCGTACACCTCCGGTCGCGAGCAGTTCGGCAAGCCGCTCTCGACGTTCCAGGGCGTCGCACTCAAGGCGGCCGACGGCTATCTCGACACCACCGCGATTCATGCCGTGGCGCGACAGGCTGCCTGGGCGCTCGACGTCGAGGATGGCCGGATCGAGGCCGGCGACAGCCGTGCCGACGCCACACTCGCCGCGCTGACGGCCGGCTGGTGGGCCGCCGAGGCGGGACAGCACTGCGTGCATCTGACCCAGCATTTGCACGGCGGGATGGGCGCCGACGTCACCTATCCGGCGCACCGCTACTTCTTGTGGGGCAAGCAGATCGAACTGCTCACCGGCGGCGCGTCCGCCCTGCTAGCCGAGCTCGGCGAGGCCCTCGCCTCGCGCCCGAGGGCCGGCGACGCGCTGGCCCTCGACTGACACCGCCTGCTGGAACGCGGCGAGCTCGGCGCGAATGTGATCGCCGAGCCGCCGTAGGTCCGGCATGAAGTCACGGCAGGCCTGCAACCCGATCGAGAAGGTCTCGCCGTAGCTCCAGGCGGTCATGTTCAACCCGAGCACCCGGGTGATCGGACCCATCGACCGGACCGCGACGACCGGCGCGCCCGCCAGTGACAGCGGCCGCGGACCGCGGACGTTCGAGACCACGGCGTTGAACAACGGCCGGCGCACCACCCGCTCGACCACGGCGAGGAACTTCAGCGTCAGCTTGCCGAAGAACAGGTAGTAGTCCTGCCAGACGGCGAACAGCTCGGTGTCGCCGGTCGCCCAGTCACGGGCCGCATCCAGGCCGCGCTTGACCGCCGCCAGCCGCGCGACCGGATCGGCCACGTCGGTGCCGAGCGAGACGTACCAGTACGACGTCCGGTTGCCGAAGTCGTCGATCTCCTCGGGGCGGCGCAGCGACACCGGCAGGGCGCAGGTCAGGCAGCGGTCCGGCAGCTCGCCGTGCTCCTCCAGATAGCGCCGCACCGCACCGCCGCACAGCGCCACGAACAGCTCGTTGACGGTGACGCCGGTCGCGTCCTTCACCGCGCGGATCTCCGACCACGGCAACGTCACGTCGACGTAGACCCGCTCGGGCCGCGGCAACCGGTTGAACCTGGTCTTCGGCCCGGCCAGCGGGTTGACGACCGGAGCCGCCGACCCCTTGCGGCTGCGGTTGTCGCGGATCGAGGCGACGGTACGACGCACGACCGCCGGCAGGCCGCGGTACAACGCCCCGTGGGAGCGCAGTGCGAACCGGATCAGCTCCCCGCGGGTCGGGTCCGGCTCGGGCTCTGCCGGCACCGGTCCGAACGGCAGCTCGTCACCGCCGTCGAAGGCGAGCTCGAAGAACCGGACGCTGGCCTGCCCATCCATGATCGAGTGGTGCAGCTTGAACACCAGCGCCAGCCGGTCGCCCGATAAGCCGTCGACGATCGTCAGCTCCCACAGTGGCCGGTCGCGGCGCAGCGGAGCACTCGCGACCCGCGACACGATGTCGTCGAGCTGCTCCTCTTCGCCCGGCGCCGCTGCGGTCACGACGGTGACGTGACGGTCCACGTCGTACGGTCCGGCGTCGACGAACACCGGCCGGGCCAGACCGAACGGGATCTTCACGACCTTCCAGCGCAGCGCCGGGATCCGCGGCAACCGGTCGCGCGCCCACGCCCGCACCTCGTCGACCGTGATGGTGGTGCCGTCCGCGCGCGGGCCAAGGATCGCGAGCTTGATGGTGTGCATGTGCTGGTCGGCGGTCTCCTCCAGCACATGCATCGCGTCGACGCCCTTGAGCTGCCGCATCGCCGAAACGGTACACAGCCGGATCAGCGGCCTCCTGCGAACATCGACCGCGGGCCAGGGCAGACTTTGCGCATGCCGCTGAACCGCGACTACATCGGTCGCCGCTACGAGTCCGAGGGCACGTTCGAGGTGTCCCGCGAGGTGATCCGCCGGTTCGCTCAGGCGATCGGTGACGACAACCCGGCGTACACCGACCGCGAGGCGGCGCGCGCGCTCGGCCATCCCGACGTGATCGCACCACCGACGTTCATGACGACCGTGACCATGAGCCTGCCGGGGCCGTCACCGGTGTTCGACCCCGGGCTCGGCCTGGACTACTCCCTCGTCGTCCACGGCGAGCAGAAGTTCATCCACCACCGGCCGGCCCGGCCGGGCGACGAGCTGCGGGCGATCACCACGGTCGAGGACATCCGCGACGCCGGCGCCAATGAGCTGATGACGCTCCGCGTCGAGATCCGTACGACGGCCGACGAGCTGGTCTGCGAAGCCGTCAACGTCGTCGTGTCACGAGGCACCGCCGCCGGCGCCAGCAAGCCCTAACGCCGAAAGCCGGTTGATCGTCGAGGCATCGGCGATCATGGACTAATGCCGCTCCGGACGCCGACCCAGCATCCGGTGGCGACCGCCCCGCCGCGCAGCGCCCGCCGCTGGACGCCCCGGGCGCTGGGCGAACGGTTCCGGCTCGAGCTGCCCGACCACGCGACCACCTCGCACGACGTGCGCCCGCTGCTACTGGTCCTCGGCCTGCCGACGTTCGGGCTGGCCTTCGTCATCACGATCCTGACGACCTACGGCCCGGCGGTGCTGATCCGGATCGCGCACTCGCCCGCGAAGGTCGGAGCCCTGATCGGCGGCGAAGGGGCGTTCGCGCTCGTCGTACCGCTGCTGGCCGGCGCGCTGTCCGACCGGATGCCGTCGTCAAGCCCCGCCGGCCGCCGGCTGCCGTTCGTGCTGCTCGGCGCGCCACTCACCGGGGCCGCGATCGCGCTGCTGCCGTTCGCGCCCAACATCCAGCTCGCCGGCGCCGCGATCCTGGTGTTCTTCATCGGCTACTACCTCTACTACCCGCCGTACCGCGCCATCTACGCCGACCTGCTGCCGCGCCGGCTGTTCGCGCGCGCCCAGTCGGGGCAGGCGATCCAGCGGGGCGCCGGTCTCGGGCTGGCGCTGCTCGCCGGTGGGTTGCTGCTCAACGTCTGGTCGCCGCTGCCGTTCGTGATCGGCGCCGCCGTGCTCGGCGTGACGACGCTGGCGCTGAAGCCGGTCGCCCGGCTGCAGGCCGACTGCGCGGGCGAGGAGGTTGACGAGGCGGCGCCGTCCGCCCGCGAGCTGTTCTTGAGCAACCGCGCGATGCAGCGGTTCGCCCTGGCGAACGCGCTGTGGGAGTTCAGCTTCGCGGGACTGAAGACCTTCATCGTGCTCTACGTCGTGCACGGCCTCGGCCATTCGCCGGCGTTCGCCTCGGCCGTGATCGCGATCGTGGCCGTCGCGTACGTCGGCGGTGCCCCGATCGCCGGCCGGCTCGCCGACCGCTACGGCATCGTCAAGGTCATGACCTGGGCCGCCGCGTTCTACGGCGCCGGGCTCTGCTACGGCATCTTCCCGACCAGCGCGCCGCCGATGCTCGTCGTCTTCCCGTTCGTCGCGATCGCCGGCGCCATCTTGATGACGCTCCCCCAGGCGCTGGCCTTCACGATCGCGCCGGACAGCGGCCAGGGCGCGGCCGCCGGACTGGTCGACTTCTCCCGCGGGATCGGCGTCGTGCTCGGTCCGGTCCTCGTCGGCGCGGCGGTCACCGCGGCGTCCTCTACGCTGTCCGGCACCCACGGATACGCCGCGATGTGGCCGGCGATCGGCATTCCAGTGCTCGCTTCACTGCTGGTGCTGCGCCGCCTCCAGCCCAGCGACCTAGACGGAGTGAACCCACATTGACCTGCGGTACGAGATGCCTGTCATGACGACGTTGATCGATCGCCTCGGTACGCCGCTGCGGCATCCGCTGCGGCTGCTGGTCGCCGTTGCCCTGCTGGTCGCCGCGGACGCGCACATGCCGGTCATTGCCGAGCACCTGCACGAAGCGCCGTACATCGGAGCGCTGTTTCTGGCGCTGACGCTGGTGTGCCTGGCGCACGTCGTCCCACTCACGCTGCACGACTCGCCGGCGCTCTACGTCGTCACGGCTCTGGTCACCGGGCTGGCGTTCCTGGCCTACGTGCTGTCGCGGTCGGTCGGGCTGCCGCAGATCACCGACGACATCGGTGATTGGCTCGACCCGCTGGGCGTCACCTCGATCGTCTCGGAGGGCGTCGGCTTCCTGACCGCGATGGTCGTGCTGATCTGGCCGCAGCAAGCCCGGGTCGCCGCGGCCCGGTTCGCGTTTGGCTGACGTCACCGCGCGAGTAAGACTCAGGTATGACCGCGCGCCCGGCGTCGCCTACTAGCGGCCCTGCGACGGTCGCCGCGCCGAGCGACGTAGCGATTGACCTGGAGCGGTGGCCGGGCCTGGCACCGCCCTCGAACGCACCGCTGCACGCCGAGGCGGCTCGCCGGCTCGTGCGCCGCGCCGCGCGCCTCGCCGAGATCCGGGTCGAGTTTCCGGAGGGGTCGTCGTGGGGTCCGGACACCGCGCCCGCGATCGTGCTGCGCGACCCGGACGCGTTGTTCACCCGGCTTGGGCGCGACGTGCTGATCGGCTTCGGCGAGTCGTTCATGGCCGCGGAATGGGACAGCGACGCGTTGGTCGACGTGCTCGCCCGGCTCGCCGGCCGGGTCGACCGCCTGGTGCCGCGCCCGCTGCAGCGGCTGCGCAGCTGGGTCGAGGCGCACCGGCCCCCGGCGGAGGACAACGACCAGGACGGCGCCCGGCGCAACATCGCGCGCCACTACGACTTGTCGAACGAGATGTTCGCGCTCTTCCTGGACGAGACGCTGACGTATTCGTCGGCCTTGTTCGAGACACCGGACGAGCCGCTCGTCGACGGCCAGCGACGCAAGGTGCAACGCATCCTCGACATCGCCGGCGTGACCACCGGGTCGCGGGTGTTGGAGATCGGCACCGGGTGGGGTGAGCTCGCGATCCAGGCAGCCCACCGCGGCGCCCAAGTCACCACGCTGACGTTGTCGGTCGAGCAGGCGGAGTTGGCGCGACAGCGGATCGCCGCCGCCGGCGTCAGTGACCGGATCGACCTGCGGGTGCAGGACTACCGCGACGTCACCGGCGAGTTCGACGCCATCGTCAGCGTCGAGATGATCGAGGCGGTCGGTGAGCGGTGGTGGCCGACGTACTTCCGGGCGATCGATGCGCTGCTCGCTCCCGGCGGGCGCGTCGGACTACAGGCGATCGTGATGCCGCACGACCGGCTGCTGGCGAGCCGGCGGTCGTGGACCTGGATCCACAAGTACATCTTCCCGGGCGGCCTGCTGCTGTCCGAGCAAGCGATCGACGAGGTCTGCGCGAAGCACACCGCGCTGCGCGTCGTCGACCGGTTGCATCTCGGTTCGTCGTACGCCGAGACACTGCGGGCGTGGCGCGAGCGGTTCACCGCCAACCGCGAAGCGATCGCGGCGCTGGGCTTCGACGACGTGTTCCAGCGAATGTGGACGTTCTATTTGTCCTACTGCGAGGGCGGATTTCGCGCGGGCTATCTCGACGATGTCCAGCTCACACTCACGAGGGGGTGAGCGCAGCGTCGAGGGTGCGCAGCGTGAAATTGGTCGCGAGCCGGTGCCAGCGGCCGGCGCGCACCAGCATCGCGTGACCGCCGACGACCCGCACGTACTCGACCGAAGCACCGGCCTGCTCGGCGGCGCGGGCAAAGCCGGCTGACCGCCGCGGCGACGTGGTTCGGTCGTTGCCGCCGTGCACGACCAGCAGCGCCTTGCCGGCGAGCCGGTCCGCCGAGTCAGCGCGCTCGATCCAGGGGGCGAGCGCACAGACCCCGACGACCGACGGATCGTCGGCGACGTGCAAGGCGGTCCGGCCGCCCATCGAATGACCGACCAGCACGATCGGCACCGCGCCGTGCTGGCGTCGCACCTCGTCGAGCGCCCACCGGGCGTCAGCAACCGGCGACTGCTG
>DASZPL010000036.1:0-3693 GCA_035550315.1 Mycobacteriales bacterium
TGGTGCTGACGTTCATCCCGGTCGCGGCCGCGGTCGGCAGCCCGCTGGCGCTGCTGTTCCTGATCGTGATCTTCGGTGACGCGATCCGCAACGGCCGCAAGGCGCGCGATGCGGTCACGGCCAAGTACGGCGCGGGCGCCAGCGTCGGCATCACGTCGTACGCGTTCATGCGGGCGCTGCTCCCCCGCCGGATGCGCCGCCCGCCCCCGCGCGTCAACCGCGGCGACCCGATCTGACCCAACCTCTCTCGCGCCACCCGGCCCCCCTTCCCGCCGAGTGCGACGAACCTGGCGATATTCGGGCCGCGGAACGCGAACTTCGTCGCACTCGGCGGGAAGATCGTCGGGCGCGGCGACGCGGTGTGGGTTTCGGGGTTAGCGGAGGTTAGGTCGGGGTTTGCAGGCTCATCGGGCCGTAGACCTCGCGGCCGTCCTCGAGCAGGGTGACGGCGTCGACGCCAGCGTCGAGCAGCTCTCGCCAGGTCTCGCCGATCCAGGTCTCGGCGTCGGAGCGGGTCGGGAAGCCGGCTCCGTCCGGCACGCCTTCGGGCGTGACCTGCTTGCCCCGCGCGTTGAGGTAACGCCAGCCCCACGACATGCCCGCACAGTAATTGACGGGTCGCGAATTGACGGCGTCGCGCGACTGTGGTGCCATCGCGGGGCAATCGCCTCGCGTGGGGGAAGCCGGTCGAAGTCCGGCGCTGACCCGCAACCGTAGGCCCCGGCACCACCGGGGTGAGCCGGAATACCCGCACTTGGCGAGGGCTCCACGACAACCGTCGAGGTATGCGGGCGGAGCCCGGGCGAACTGCCCGCCACCGCCCCCGATCGCCGACCGGCTAGAGCGAGCGGTGGCGCGCGGGGACGGCCAGCAGCAGGGGGCTCGGCCCGTTCGGTGACCTCACCGAATCAGGAGGACCGATGCCTCGTCGCAGTCGGACCGCAGCATTGACCCTCGCCAGCGGAGTCGCGGTCGCTTCGCTGGTGAGCGGCCTGCTGCCGGCACTCGCAGCACCATCGCAGCACCAGCACCCCGCCACCGCAGCCCGCCACCAGAGTCCGGCCGCTGTCGCGGCCGCGACGTACCTCGTGCGCCAGCTGCACGGCAAGCAGGCCGACCACTACGTGGTGAAGGCCGGCAGCCAGACCTTCCCCGATTACGGCGAGACCGCGGACGCCGTGCTGTCCCTTGACGCCGCCGGCGTCGAGCAGGCGGCCGCGAGGCGCATGACCGGCTGGCTGCGTTCGCATGCGCAGGACTACGCCGGCACGGCACCCAACTTCTATCCGGGCTCGCTGGCGAAGCTGCTGCTGGTCGCCGAGGCGCAGCATGCCCGCGTGCATCACTTCGGCGGCATCAACCTGATCGCGGCGCTGCAAGCCGCCGAGGGCGCGGGCGACGGCACGGCTCCGGGTCAGTACCAGAACCCGGGCGACACCCAGTTCGGCAGCAACGTGCTCGTGCAGTCGCTGGCCGTGATCGCGCTGGCCAAGCACGGCGGCTCGGCGACGCCGGACAGCGCGGCCGTCGACTTCCTCGGCGGGCAGCAGTGCAGCGACGGCGCGTTCCAGGTGTCGGTGCGCACCGACCCGAGCGCCGCGTGCGAGAGCAGCAGCGACGACGTCGACACGACCGGCTACGCGATCCAGGCGCTGGTCGCGGCCGGCGACCACGCGCAGGCGGTCCGAGCGGTGCACTGGCTGCGCCAGGTCCAGCACAAGTCCGGCGGCTGGGGCGAGACCGCCGACGCCGCCTCCGACGCCAACTCCACCGCGATCGCGATCGAAGGACTGCTGGCCGCGCACCGCAAGGTGGGCGGCGCGGTGCGCTGGCTGGAGCGCCATCAGCTGGGCTGCGGCGTCCGGCATCCGAGCCGGCGCGGGGCGGTGCTGCTCAACGGCACGAAGTACGACGCCGCCACCGCGGTGCGGGCAACCAGCCAGGCCGGGGTGCCGTTGGCGCACCAATCGCTCGCGTCCGTCGACGGCGCGGGCGCGACCCGCGGCGCGGCGGCGCCCGCCGGTTGCGCGAAACGGGCGCACTCGAAGTAGCCATGACCAACTGGCGGCGGCTCGGCGCGGCGCTGTCCGGGATGGCCCTCGTGGTCATCGCGGCCGGCGCCGCGCCGGCGCACGCCGCCGGCAAGCCGATCTGCGTCGGTGTCGTGGTCGACCCGGCCGGCCTGGGCCATGGGGTCTCGTCCGGCTGCGCGAAGGTGCAGCCGGGCGCGAGCGGCATCGACGTCCTCGAAGCCGCCGGCCACAAGCTCGTCTTCCGGTCCGACGGGTTGATCTGCAGCATCGACGCGCTGCCGGCGAACGGCTGCGCGGGCGTCGACGACCATCACTACTGGGCCTACTTCCGCCGCGCCCCCGGCTCGAGCCGCTGGACCTACAGCACGCTCGGACCAGCGAGCACCCGGCCCGCCGCCAACTCCGCGGAAGGGTGGGTCTTCGGCGGCGGCTCGCAACCGCCGCCGGACATCGCGCAGTCACGGCTCTGTCCGCCCGCGTCCGCGGCGACGCCGTCCCCGAAACCGACGCACCGCCGCAGCCCGCAGCCGGCGGCCAGCCGAGCCACGCATCGCCCGACGCCGACGGCCACTCCATCCAAGTCGCGAGCGCCGCGACACCGCGCGGGTGCCGGCCCGGCAACCCATCACCGCCGCCACGTCGGCCGGACCACCGGCTCGTCGGACGCCTACACCTCCACACTGCACCTCTCGTTCTCCCCCACACCGCGCGCCGCGACCGAGCACTCCAAGTCGTCTGGCCACGGCGGGTTGATCGGCCTGATCGTCGGCGTCGCCGTCGTCGCAGCGCTCGGCGGCGCCGCCGTGATCCGGTCGCGGCGGTCGACATGACCGGCCCGGTGCGGATCGCGCGACCGCTGCATCCGGGAGCCTGGTGGCTCTGGGCGATGGCGCTCGCGGTCGCCGCCAGCCAGACCACCAACCCGCTGCTGCTCGCCGCGATCGCGGCCGCGGCGGCGTACGTCGTGGCGGCACGGCGCCCGGCCACGCCGTGGAGCCGGTCCTACGTGGTGTTCCTGCGGATCGGCCTGCTCGCGGTCGTGATCCGGGTGCTGCTGCTGGTGCTGGTCGGCGGGATCCCCGGCCACCATGTCCTGGTCCGGCTGCCGAGCGTGCCGCTGCCGTCGTGGCTGGCGGGCGTGCGGCTCGGCGGGCCGGTCACCGCCGAAGGGCTCGCCAGTGCGACGTACGACGGGATGCGCCTCGGGGTCATCCTCTGCTGCGTCGGCGCCGCGAACGCGCTCACCAGCCCACGGCGGCTGCTGAAGTCACTGCCCAGCGCGCTCGCCGACGCCGGCGTCGCGATCACGGTCGCGCTCGCCGCCGCACCGCAAGCGGTCGCGTCGATCGGCCGGCTGCGCACCGCGCGCCGGCTGCGCCGGCCGCAGCAGACCGGCCGGTGGGCGGTCCGCGGGCTGGCGGTGCCGGTGCTCGAGGAAGCGCTGGACAGCTCGATCGCACTGGCCGCGGCGATGGAGGCTCGCGGGTTCGGCCGGCGCGGCCCGGTCTCCGTCCGCAACCGCCGGCTGACCAGCGGGCTGACCCTCGGCGGGCTGGTCGCGATGCTCGCCAGCAGCTACGGATTGCTCGACCGGTCTGCGCCCGCCGGGCTCGGCGTGCCGCTGCTCGCGGCGGGCAGCGTTCTGGCCGCGGCCGGCCTG
>DASZPL010000037.1:0-32916 GCA_035550315.1 Mycobacteriales bacterium
CAAGGGCAAGCCCAAGCGTCCGGTATTGATCCAGTGGGCCTGGATATGCCGGGTGCCCTCCGAGTGGCTGATCGATGGTCATTTCTCGGACCCGACGAGCCCTGGCAGCGCGTCTTCAGTTACCAACGGGTAACCTGCTCGTTGTTACTGGTGGGTAGCCGCACCGGCGCCCAACCGAGACCGGCGCCCACGGCGGTGCCGCCCGGCGTGCGGAGAGTGAGCATGGGCCACTACAAGGCAAACGTCCGCGACCTCGAGTTCAACCTGTTCGAGGTCCTCGACCGAGGTGCCGTCCTCGGCGCCGGACCGTACGCCGACCTCGACGTGGACACCGCGAAGAGCCTGCTCGAGGAGATGCGGCACCTGGCCGAGGGGCCGCTCGCCGAGTCGTTCGCCGACGCCGACCGCAACCCGCCGCTGTTTGATCCCGACGCCCACACCGTGACCTTGCCGGAGTCGTTCAAGGCGTCCTACCGCACCTTCCTCGAGGGCGGCTGGGACCGGATCGCGCTGGACCAGGAGCTCGGCGGTCCTGGCCTGCCGCCGTCCGTCGCCTGGGCGGTCAACGAGATGGTCCTCGGCGCCAACCCGGCGATCCACATGTACGCCAGCGGCCCGGCGTTCGCCGGCATCCTGCACCGGCTCGGTAACGAGACGCAGCGGCGGATCGCCGAGCTGATGATCGAGCGGCACTGGGGCGCCACCATGGTCCTCACCGAGCCGGACGCCGGCTCCGACGTCGGCGCCGGCCGCACGAAAGCGACCGAGCAGGCCGACGGTTCGTGGCACATCGAGGGCGTCAAGCGGTTCATCACCAGCGCCGAGTGGGACGTGCCCGACAACATCATTCACCTGGTGCTCGCCCGGCCGGTCGGCGCCGGCCCCGGCACCAAGGGGCTGTCACTGTTCGTCGTACCGAAGTTCCACGTCGACGTGGCGACCGGCGAGCTCGGCGAGCGCAACGGGGTGTTCGTCACCAACGTCGAGAAGAAGATGGGGCTGAAGGTCTCCGCCACCTGCGAGCTGACGTTCGGCGAGGGCGGCACCCCGGCAGTCGGTTGGCTGGTCGGCGACGTGCACGACGGCATTGCGCAGATGTTCGAGGTCATCGAGATGGCCCGGATGATGGTCGGCACCAAGGCGATCGCGACGCTGTCGACGGGCTACCTCAACGCCCTCGACTACGCCAAGGCGCGGGTGCAGGGCGCGGACCTGCGCGAGATGCTCGACAAGACCGCCCCGCGCGTCACCATCACGCACCATCCGGACGTCCGGCGGGCGCTGCTGCTCCAAAAGGCCTACGTCGAAGGAATGCGCGCGCTCGTGCTGTTCACCGCTAGCCAGCAGGACGCGGTCGCCATCGCGGCGGCGGCCGGCGAGAGCAACGACGACGCCGCGCGGCTCAACGATCTGCTGCTTCCGATCGTCAAGGGCTTCGGGTCCGAGCGCTCCTACGAGCTGCTCGGGTCCCAGTCGCTGCAGACGCTCGGCGGCTCCGGGTTCCTGCAGGACTATCCGATCGAGCAGTACATCCGCGACGCGAAGATCGACACGCTCTACGAAGGCACCACGGCCATCCAGGGCATGGACCTGTTCTTCCGCAAGATCGTGCGCGACCAGGGCGCGGCGCTGACCAACCTGGTCGAGCAGATCCGCGAGTTCGTCGACTCGGAGGCCGGCAACGGGCAGCTGAAGAACGAGCGGTTGCTGCTGGGCGCGGCACTGGGCGACGTGCAGGGCATGGTCGAGTCGATGGTCGGCTACCTCACCGCTTCCGCCGAGGACAGTGCCAGCGTCTACAAGGTCGGTCTCAACACCACCCGGCTGCTGCTCGCGCTCGGCGACGTCGTCGTCGGATGGCTGCTGCTGCGGCAGGCGCAGGTTGCGCTGGACGCGCTGGTTGCCGGCCCGAGCGAACGCGACCACGACTTCTACACCGGCAAGGTGACGGCGGCGAAGTTCTTCGCGCAGACCCGGTTGCCGTTGCTCGCGGCCGAACGCCGGATCGTGGAGGACACCGACCTCGAGATCATGGAGATCCCCGAAGCCGCGTTCTGAGTCCGGCCAAACCGGCCGGACTGTTAGTCGCGTCACGGTTCGCGACAGCGGCGCGAGGGTACTTCTCTGGCAACGACCGGCGACCGGCCGGTGCGACCGCAGGAGTGATCTTCGATGGGTATCGGCGTCAGTGTTTTCCTGATCGCAGTAGGTGCAGTGCTCGCCTTCGCGGTCAACGCCACCGTCTCTGGTGTCGACCTCGTCACCATCGGCGCGATCCTCATGGGCGTCGGTGCCCTGGGGCTGCTCGTGACCTTGCTGATCTTCGCGCCGCGGCAACGCGCCGCGCGTGGCGAAGTCGTCGAGCACCGGGTCTACGACCGCACCACCCCGCCGCCCACCTACAGCGACCGCTACTGATCGGCTGCTAGGTCCAGTCGACCAACCGCCAAGGGTCGGCGAGCGCGCCGGCCACCGCGGCGAGAAACTCGCTCCCTAGCTGCCCGTCGATCATTCGATGATCGAACGACAGTCCTAGTTGGGTCACCTTCCGGATCGCGATCCGGCCCTCGTGCACCCACGGGGTGTCGCGGATCGCCCCGAAGCACAGGATCGCGGCCTCGCCGGGGTTGAGGATCGGCGTGCCGGTGTCGACACCGAAGACACCCACGTTGGTGATGGTGATCGTGCCGCCGGCCATGTCGGCCGGTGCCGTCCGTCCGGACCGCGCGGTCGCCACCAACGCGTCGAGTGCGCGTGCCAGGTCGGGCAACGCCAGCGCACCCGCGTCCTTGATGTTCGGCACGATGAGGCCGCGAGGAGTGGCCGCCGCGATCCCCAGGTTGACGTAGCCCTTCACCACGATCTCTTGTGCCGACTCGTCCCAACTGGCATTGATCAGCGGATGGCGTTGCACCGCTCGCAGCAGGGCGCGGGCCACCAGCAGTAGCGGCGAGACCTTGCTGTCGGCGAAGTCGGGGTGCGTCCGCAGTCGGTCGACCAGCTCCATCGTCGGCGTCACGTCGACGGTGACGAACTCCGTGACGTGCGGCGCGGTGAACGCGCTTTCCACCATCGCGGCCGCAGTGAGCTTGCGCACTCCCTTGATCGGGATCCGGTGCTCGCGGGTGGTGGCGTCGAAGTCGACCGCGGGCGCGACCCGAGCCGGCGGAGCGCTCGGCGATCCGACCGCCGCCTGCACGTCCGAACGGGTGATCGCGCCGTCCGGGCCGGTCCCGCCGACGAGGCGAAGGTCGACCCCGAGATCGCGGGCGAGCTTGCGTACCGGCGGCTTGGCCAAGACGCGGACACCGCTCGACGGTGTTGCCGCGACCGCCGGCGCCGGCGCCGGCGTCGCCGGCTTGGCCTTGCGAGCACGGCGGGTGAGCCGGCCACGCTTCGGGCCGCTGCCGACCAGCACGCTGACCTTCTCCTCGGCAGCCCCGACATCCGGCGGCTCCGCCGGCATGCCGCCCAGTCGCGGCGCGGCCGGCACCAGGTCGCCGCCCTGGATCGGCGCGGGAGCCGCGACCGGTTCATCGGCCGCGCTGTCTAACTGCACGTCGAAGGTGATGATCGGAGTGCCGACGTCGACGGTTTCGCCGGCCTGGTGATGCAGCGCGGTGACGACTCCGGCGTACGGCGACGGGATCTCGACCGCGGCCTTGGCGGTCTCGACCTCGACGATCGGCTGGTTCAGCCGCACCTCGTCGCCCACCGCGACCAGCCAGTTGAGGATCTCGCCTTCGGTGAGACCCTCGCCCAGGTCGGGCAGCGCGAAGTCCTTGAACGCGGGCATCAGAACTCGAAGGACCGGTCGACCGCGTCGAGCACCCGGTCGAGGTCGGGCAGATAGTCCTCCTCCAGCCGCGCCGGCGGGTACGGCGTGGAGTAGCCGCCGACCCGCAGGACCGGAGCTTCCAACGAGTAGAAGCAGCGCTCGGTGACCCGCGCGGCGACTTCGGCGGCCAGCGAGGCGAAGACCGGCGCCTCGGCCACCACCACCGCGTGCTGCGTCTTGCGCACGGACGCGAAGACCGTGTCCCAGTCGATCGGCGACAACGCGCGCAGGTCGACGACCTCGATGCTGCGCCCGTCGCTCTCGGCCGCGGCGGCCGCTTCGAGGCAGGTGCGGACACTCGGCCCGTAGCTCAGCAGTGTGGCGTCGCTGCCCTCCCGCGCGACCCGCGCCTGCCACAGCGGCAGCGGCGCGGCGTCGGTGTCGACCTCCGCCTTGTCCCAGTACCGCCGCTTCGGCTCGAAGAAGATCGCCGGGTCGTCGGCGGCGACCGCCTGCTGGACCATCGAGTAGCCGTCGGCGGGGTTGGAGCAGGTCACGACCTTCAGACCCGGCGTGTGCGCGAAGTAGGTCTCCGGTGACTCGCTGTGGTGCTCGACCGCACCGATCCCGCCGCCGTACGGGATCCGGATGGTGATCGGGAGCCGCACGTGGCCGGCGGAGCGGTAGTGCATCTTCGCCACCTGGCTAACGATCTGGTCGAAGCCCGGGAAGACGAAGCCGTCGAACTGGATCTCACACACCGGGCGGAAGCCACGGATCGCCATGCCGACCGCGGTGCCGATGATGCCGGACTCGGCCAGCGGCGTGTCGATGATGCGGTCCTCGCCGAAGTCCTTCTGCAATCCGTCGGTGACCCGAAAGACGCCGCCCAGCCGGCCGACGTCTTCGCCCATGATGACGACTTTCGGGTCGGCCTCGAGCGCCTTGCGGAGTCCCTCGTTCAAGGCCTTGGCCAGGGTCAGCGTCGGCATCAGACCTCCGCCTCCTCGAACGACGCCAGGTAGGCCGCCATCTGCTCCCGCTCCTCATCGAGCAGCGACGAGCCGCCGGCGTACACGTGGTCGAACAGTCGCAGCGGCGGCGGATCTGGCATCTCGAGGCAGGCCTTGCGGACGTGGGCGGCGAGTGCGTCGGCGTCGGCTTCGACCTCGGCGAAGAACGCGGAGTCTGCGCCGCCGCCTCTCGACAGGTACGCCTTGACCCGCTCGATCGGGTCCTTCAGCTTCCAGATCTCGAGCTCGGCCGCCAGCCGGTAACGCGTCGGGTCGTCCGAGGTGGTGTGCGGCCCCATCCGGTAGGTGTAGGCCTCGATCAGCGTCGGCCCGCTTCCCTCTCTCGCCCGGGCCAGTGCGGCCCGCGCCACCGCAAGCACCGCCAGCACGTCGTTGCCGTCGACGCGCACGCCCGGGAATCCGAAGCCTTGGGCACGGCGGTAGAGCGGGATCCGGCTCTGCCGCTCGAGCGGCTCCGAGATCGCCCACTGATTGTTCTGGCAGAAGAACACCACCGGCGCGTTGAACACGCTCGCCCAGACGAACGACTCGTTCACGTCGCCCTGGCTCGACGCGCCGTCGCCGAAGAACGCCATCGCCGCACCGTCGCCGCCATCGCGTTGCAGGCCCATGGCATAGCCGGTGGCGTGCAACGCCTGCGCGCCGATCACGATCGTGTACAGCTGGAAGTTGTGTTCGCGGGGGTCCCAGCCGCCTTGGCTGGCGCCGCGATACAACCCGAGCAACGTCACGGGATCGACGCCCTTGCAATACGCGACGCCGTGCTCGCGATAGGTGGGAAACGCGAAGTCGTTGTCGGTCAGCGCCCGGCCGGCACCGACCTGCGCGGCCTCCTGCCCCAGCAGGCTGGCCCACAAGCCGAGCTCGCCCTGCCGTTGCAGCGCCATCGCCTCGGTGTCGACGCGGCGGACCAGCACCAGGTCGCGGTAGAGGTCACGGATCTCCGCGTCACTGATGTCGAGGGAGTACTCAGGGTGTTCGATCCGCACGCCTTCCGGGGTCAACAACTGAACGAAGTCAGGTCCCTCGGAGGGAGGTACGGCGGGAAGGGCCGAGGCGACCTCGGCGGCGGTCGGGGTGACCGATGACGCGTCCGGCATGCACGCTCCTCGTCGTCTCACCGCTGCGTCCGGGGTCGCCAGTCGCATCGGCGCGAAGCCGGCGGCCGCAGCGGGTAACGCCTCGGCCGTCGTCACGGTGCCTATGGCGCCGCATAGCCATCATCACAGACCAGCCTCCGGCTGACCATGCTTTGGCGGGCTGGCCGATCTAATCTTCGGGGGTGGACGCCTGGGCGATCTGGCTGATCGCCGCCGGCTGCCTCGCGGTGGCGGAGATCCTGACGCTGACGCTGGTGCTCGGCCTGATCGCGGTCGGCGCCTTGATCGCGGGCGTGCTGGGTGCGATCGGCTTGCCGGTCGCCGGGCAGCTCGTGGTCTTCGCCGGTGTCGACGTCGCGTTGCTCGCGACGGTGCTGCCGATCGCGCGCCGGCATCGGCACATGCCGCCGGCGATGCGCAGTGGCACGGCCCGGTTGATCGGCGAACGCGCCACCGCGCTGACCGATGTCAACGCCGCCGGCGGGCAGGTGCGGATCGGCGGCGAGACCTGGTCCGCCCGGCCCTACAACGAGGGTCTGGTGATCGCCGCCGGTGCCCGGGTCGAAGTGATGGCGATCGACGGCGCGACCGCCGTCGTACATCCGACCGAACTGCCGATCAGCGGCAGCTGACGAGAGGCGGAACCGTGGCCGGCTACATCATCGCGATCATCGTGGTCGTCGTCGTGCTGGCGTTCCTGGCGCGGTCGGTGCGGATCGTGCCGCAGGCGCGGGCGGGCGTGATCGAGCGGCTGGGCCGCTATCACCGCACCGCCAACGCCGGGCTGACGGTGCTGGTGCCCTTCTTCGACCGGATGCGGCCGCTGATCGACCTGCGGGAGCAGGTGGTCAGCTTCCAGCCGCAGCCGGTCATCACCGAGGACAACTTGGTGGTGAACATCGACACCGTCATCTACTTCACCGTGACCGATCCGCGCGCGGCGTCGTATGAGGTGGCGAACTTCCTGCAGGCGGTCGAGCAGCTGACCGTGACCACGCTGCGCAACGTGGTCGGCGGACTGGACCTGGAAGCGACGCTGACCAGCCGAGACCAGATCAACGGGCAGCTGCGCGGCGTGCTGGACGAGGCGACCGGCAAGTGGGGGATCCGGGTGAACCGGGTCGAGCTGAAGTCGATCGACCCGCCGTCGAGCGTGGTCGAGTCGATGGAGCAGCAGATGCGCGCTGACCGCAGCAAGCGGGCGGCGATCCTGACCGCCGAAGGTGTCCGGCAGTCGCAGATCCTGACCGCGGAGGGCGAGAAGCAGGCCGCCATCCTCACCGCGCAAGGCGCGCGGGAGGCGGAGATCCTGCGGGCCGAGGGCCAGGCCAAGGCGATCGCGACGGTGTTCGAGGCGATCCACGCCGGCCAGCCGGACGCCGAGCTGCTCGCCTACCAGTACCTGCAGACGTTGCCGAAGATCGCCGAGGCCAACGGCTCGACCATGTGGGTCGTGCCCGGCGAGCTGACCTCCGCCCTGCAGACGTTCGCGAAGGGGTTCGGGAAGGAGTCGGACGCCGCCGGTAGTTAGGGCTGGCGTGGGCGACGTCACGTACCGCAGCACCGCGGGCCGCGGCCTGCTGGTCGCGACCGTGCTCGGCTCCGGCGTCGCGTTCCTCGACAGCACGGTCGTCAACGTCGCGCTGCCGCGGATGGCCGCCTCGTTGCACTCGGGCTTCGCGACGATGCAGTGGGTGCTCGACGCCTACCTGTTGACCCTCGGCTCGCTGGTGCTGATCGGCGGCGCGCTTGGCGACGTGATCGGCCGCCGCCGGGTGTTCCTGATCGGGCTGGTCGGCTTCGGCGCGACCAGTGCGCTGTGCGGCGCGTCGCCGGACGGCCGGGTGCTGATCGTCTCCCGGGCGGTGCAGGGCATCGCCGCGGCACTGCTGGTTCCCGGCAGCCTCTCGCTGATCACCGCGAGCTACACGGCGGAGGACCGCGATCGGGCGATCGGCGCCTGGTCGGGTCTCGCCGGGCTCGCCAGCGCACTCGGGCCGTTTCTCGGCGGCTGGCTGGTCGGCGCGGCGTCGTGGCGCTGGGTGTTCTTCATCAACCTGCCGCTAATTGCGGTGGCGATCGCCGTCACGCTGCGCTGCGTGCCCGAGTCGCGCGACGAGGAGCCGGGCCTCTCGACGCTGTCACGACTCGACCTTCCGGGCGCAGTGCTGGCATCCGGCGGGCTCGCGCTGCTGACCTTCCCGCTGATCGAGAACGACGCAGCGATGGCAGTGCGCGGCTCGCTGTTCGCAGCCGCGGCGATCGCCGGCGTGCTGTTCGTCGTCGCGGAGCACCGCCGGGCACACCCGATGCTGCCGCTGGAGCTGTTCGGCTCGCGCACGTTCACGATCGCGAACGCCGTGACCTTCGTCGTGTACGGCGCGCTGGGCGGGGCGCTGTTCCTCGTCGCCGTCCAGTTGCAGACCGGATTGGGCTACTCGCCACTCGAGGCCGGCGCGGCGACCGTGCCGATCACCGTCCTGCTGCTGCTGTTCTCGGCAAGGGTCGGCGCGCTGCTGCCGCGGGTCGGCGCGCGCACCTTCCTGACCGCCGGGCCGATCCTGGCGGGCGGCGGCCTCGTGTTGCTCGCCCGGGCGGTGCCCGGATCGTCGTACGCCGGCGGCGTCCTGCCCGGCGTCCTCGTCTTTGCGGCCGGCATGTGCCTGGTCGTCGCCCCGATCACCGCGACCGCGCTCGGGGCGGTCGAGCCGGCGCGCGCCGGGCTGGCCAGCGGGGTGAACAACGCGGTCGCGCGAGTCGCCGGCCTGGTCGCGGTCGCCGTGCTGCCGGTGGTCGCCGGCGCGCCGAGCGGCACCCACCTGTCCACGCACGGCTACCGACTCGCGATGATCGTCGCCGGGGTGATGGCGGCGGCCGGCGGCGTGCTCGCCCTCGCCGGCCTGCCGGTGCGCAGTCACGTGACGGCCGGCGCCCGCGAGCCCGACCCGGCCCTCCAGCCGCCGCCCTACAGCCGGGCCGGCAAAGCCGGCCAATAGCCTTGAGCTGTGCGGGAGGAGTGGGCGGCTCGGATCGGACGGGTCGGCGTGTGGAGCGGCCAGCTGGACTTCTCGCCAGCGGCCGTCGTACGCGAAGCGGCTCGCGAGGTCGAGACGCTGGGCTACCGCGCCCTCTGGACCGGCGAGGCGGTCGGCCGTGAGGTCCTGACGGCGGCGCAGTTGTTGCTCGCCGCCACAGATTCGTTGGTCGTCGCGACCGGCATCGCGAACATCTGGGCCCGCGACGCCCTCGCCACCGCCGCCGGCCAACTGGCGCTCGGCGAGGCCTACCCCGACCGGTTCATCCTCGGCATCGGCGTATCGCACAAGCCGCTGCTGGACGTGCGCGGCGAGGACTACCGGCAGCCGCTGTCGTTCATGCGCGACTACCTCGACGGGATGGACCACGGTTACGACGTCTACCGCGCCGTCGCGCCGGTCAGCCGCCCACCGCGGCTGCTGGCCGCGCTCGGCCCGAAGATGCTGGCGCTTGCCGCGGACTGCGCCGACGGGGCGCACAGCTATTTCGTGCCGCCAGAACACACCGCCCGCGCCCGCGAGATCCTCGGCCGCGACAAGCTGCTGGTGCCGGAACAGGTGGCGGTGCTCGCGACCGACGCCGAGCACGCCCGGGAGATCGCGCGGCGGCACACCGCGGCGTACCTGCGGCTGTCGAACTACGCGACCAACCTGCAGCGGTTCGGCTTCGACGAAGCCGAATTCGCCGACGGCGGCAACGACCGGCTGGTCGACACCATCTGTGCCTGGGGTGACGTCGAGGCGATCGTCGCGCGGGTGAAAGCGCATCTGGATGCCGGCGCGGACCACGTCGCGGTGCAGGTGCTGGTCGACGATCGTCGCGGCCTGCCGCGCGCGGAGTGGGCCGAGCTCGCGCCGGCGTTGTTGGCCCTGTGAGCGAGTTCGGGCCAGCGACCACGGTGCGCCGGCGGACAGAGGGCGCGTACGACGTCGACCTGGACCCGGACTGGTCAATCGGCGACAAGCCCAACGGCGGGTATCTGCTCGCCGTGATCGCCCGCGCGGCGTGCGACGCGGCGGCCGCGCCACACCCGCTGGCGGTCTCCGGCCACTTCATGCGTGCGCCGGTGGCCGGACCGGCCGAGGTGCGTGTCGAGGTGATCCGGCAAGGCCGGCGGGTCTCGACGGTGCGGGCGGGGCTGTGGCAGGAGGGCCGGCCGTTCGTCGAGACGCTGATCAGCGCGGGCGCCATCGCCGCCGGCGACCCCGAGTGGGCCGGTGACCCGGCACCGGTGCTCCCGCCGCCGGCGGACTGCCCGGAATGGGAGCCACCCAACTTCCCGATCCCGCTGTTCCGGCGGATGGAACTGCGGCTCGACCCGGCCACCCACCCGTGGCCGGGCAACGGCAACCCGGTGATCCGCGGCTGGATCCGGGTGCGCGACGAAGCCGAGCCCGACCCGCTGCTGCTGCTGGTCGCCGTCGATGCGATGCCGCCCACCGTCTTCCACCTCGGCCGCTTCGGCTGGGCACCGACGGTCGAGCTGACCGGTCTGGTCCGGGCAGTGCAGGCGCCCGGCTGGTTGCGCTGCGAGGCGCGGACCAAGGCGGTCGAGGGCGGCTGGTTCGACGAAGAGGCAACGGTGTGGGACGCGACCGGCCGGTTGGTCGCCCAGTCGCGGCAGCTCGCGCTCGCCGCCGGTTCCTGACGTGGACGACCCGGCGGCGGTCGCGCCGGAGCCGATCGACCCAGCGCTGCGAAAGGTCGCCGACGCCGCCAAAGGATTCCTGCCCGAACCGGAAGCCGAGGCGTTGTACGACGCCGGGTGGGCGATGGCGCCCCACGGACCGCTGCTGGAGATCGGCACCTACTGCGGCAAGTCAGCAACCTGGCTGGGCGCGGCCGCCCGCGCTCGCGGCGGCCGGCTGGTCACGGTCGACCACCATCGCGGCTCGGAGGAGAACCAACCGGGCTGGGAGTGGCACGACCCGTCGCTGGTCGATCCGGCGGTCGGCGCGATGGACACGTTGCCGTTCTTCCGCCGCACCATGCACGCTGCCGGGCTGGAGGACGTCGTGACCGCGATCGTCGGCCGTAGTACGACGGTCGCGGCGTTGTGGTCGAGCCCGCTGGCGTTGCTGTTCATCGACGGCGGCCACAGCGAGGAACACGCGCAGAACGACTACGCCGGCTGGGCGCGGCACGTGATGCCGGGCGGCGTGCTGGCGATCCACGACGTGTTTCCCGATCCGGCCGACGGCGGGCAGGCGCCGTACCACGTCTACTTGCGCGCGCTCGACGACGGCTTCGCCGAGATCCGGCAGGTCGGCAGCCTGCGGGTCCTGCAGCGTCCCCGCTAAGACCGCAGGTCAGCGACGGACGGCGCCGGCCTCGCTGGGCTCGCAGCCGCAGGCGCCGCCGCCGAGCCGCGTGCCCAGCGGCAGGGCGTCGGCCCGGAAGATGTCGCTCGCCGCGGTCGTGCTCGACAGCGTGTCGGCGGCGAGGACCACCGCCGCCGCGGTCCACGACGAGTGCTCGTCGGGCCAGTTGACCGACGCGGCGTACTGCCAGCCGGTCCAGTACGAGCCGTCCGCCTCGCGCAGGTGCTGAATGTCGCCGAACAACTGCAGCGCCCGGTCGGTCATGCCGACCGTCTCCAACGCGATCACGCACTCGGCGGACTCCGCGCCGGTCACCCACGGCTCGTCGTCGACGCATCGGATGCCCAGCCCGGGCACGACGTAGCGATCCCAACCGTTGCGGAACCGGCGGCGCGCCGGCTCGCCGCGCACCGCGCCGCCCAGCACGGGGTAGTACCAGTCCATCGAGAACCGGTCCTTCTCGACGAACACCTCCGGGTGCTCACTGACCAGGTGCCCGAGCCGGCCGGCCGCGATCTCCCACTCCGGTTGCGGCTGGTCGACCAGGTCGGCGAGCGCGAGGCCGCACCGCAGCGAGTGGTACGTCGAGGACGAGCCGGTCAGCAGCGGGCCGCCGTCGCGCGGCTCGCCCTCCGGCGTCACCGACCAGGCGATCTCGCCGCGGTCGGTGGCGTAGCTGGTCACCAGATCCAGCGCGCGCCGGACGCTCGGCCACATCCGATGCAGGAACTCGCGGTCGCGCGTGATCAGCCAGTGATGCCAGGTGCCGACCGCGACGTACGCGCACTGGTTGGTCTCGAACGTCGGGTCTTCCACCTCGCCGCCGGTGATCTTCGACGGCCACGACCCGTCCGGGCGCTGCCAGCGCAGCAAGAACTCGTACGCGGCTTCGGCCTCGGTCCGGAAGCCGGTGACCAGCAACGCCATCGCGCACTCGATGTGGTCCCACGGGTCGCAGTGACCGCCGGGGAACCACGGAATCGCGCCGGACGGTTCCTGCATCCCGGCGATCGAGGCACCCGTGGTGCGGACCTGCTCGGCCGTGAGGACGCCGGCGACCGAGGGGATATCAGGCCGCGACATGGCGCGCCTCCCCTGCCGTCGCGGGCTTGTCGGCGTACACCACCAGGCTCTTGCCGAGCACCGGGTTCAGCACCTGCTCCGCGGTGCGGGTGAGCCACGGCCGCTTGACGATGTCCCAGACCAGGATGCGGTTCCACAGCCGCGACGGCACGCTCTCGCGGCCGAAGGTGCAGTTCAGCCACCAGTACGGCGAGTGCAACGCGTGCGCATGGTGCCGGCCACGCACCCGCAGCCCGGTCGCCTCGAGCCGCGAGATCAGCTCGTCACCGCGGTAGATCCGGATGTGACCGCCCGGCGTGTGCTGGTACTCGCGAGGCAGCGCCCAGTTGATCCGCTCCGGCCACCATCGCGGCACGGTCACCGCAACCTGCCCGCCCGGCTTCACGATCCGAGTGATCTCGGCCATCGCCCGCTCGTCGTCGGGGATGTGCTCCAACACCTCAGAGGCGATCACCGCGTCGAACGAGCCGTCCGGGAAGGGCAGCGCCAGGACGTCGCCGCGGACGACCGCGGCGGTCGCGCCTTCCGGGACCTCGCCACTGGAGGCCATCGCGTAGAACATCGTGGCGACCTCGCGCAGCTCGTCGATGCTGTGGTCGTAGGCGACCACGTCGGCGCCACGACGCAGCAACTCGAACGCGTGCCGCCCAAAGCCACAGCCGAGATCGAGCACGCGGTCGCCCGGCGAGATCGGGAACTGCCTGAAGTCGACGGTCAGCACTGCTTACGCCGTCGCCGCCGAAGCCCGCGCCGCCTTGGCGACCTGCTCGATCGCGCCGCGGTAGACCTCGACCATCGACTCGGCGACCGCGCGCCAGGTGTACGACGTCTCGATCCGCCGCCGGCCGGCCGCGCCAATCGAGGCGCGACGGGCGTCGTCGTCGAGCAACGCGTCGAGCGCGTCCGCGAGGTCGGCGGGATCGCCCGGCTTGACCAACACCGCAGTGGAGCCGTCAGTGCCGACCACCTCCGGCAGCGCGCCGCCGGTGGTCGCGATCAGTGGCGTGGCGCAGGCCATCGCCTCGACCGCCGGGATCGAGAAGCCCTCGTAGAGCGAGGGCACAACCGCGATCTCGGCGGAAGCGAGCAACTCGGCGATGCCGTCATTCGAGAGGCCCGACACGAACCGGACGGCGTCACCGAGGTTGAGGTCGGTGACCGCCCGGGCGACCGGCCCGTCGGGATTCGGCTTGCCGACGACCACCAGCTCCACGTCGTGGCCGGTGCGGACCTTGGCCACGGCTTCGAGCAGCACCTTGACGCCCTTGATCGGGCTGTCCGAACTGGAGACCGCGACCAGCCGGCCGGGGACACGCGGCGCGGACGGCGGGTGGAACGTCGCGGTGTCGACACCGATCGGCACCACCCGCATGACGTCGGGGTTGACCTTGAAGTCACGGACGATGTCGGCGGCGGAGTTACTCGACACGGTGACGATCGAGGACATCTGCCGCGCCACCCGCGCCTGCATCCGGGTGAAGCGATACCAGCGGCGCTTGCCCAGCCGCTGCCGCAGGTTCGGCGCGTTGGCGATCTCGACCACCCGGTCGACGCTGCACGGATGATGGATGGTCGCGATCAGCGGCAGCCCCGCCTTGGCGATCGAGGTCATGCCATAGCCGAGGGTCTGGTTGTCGTGCACCACGTCGAAGTCGGCGATCCGACGCTTCAACAGCCGGGCGGCGCGCAACGAGAACGTCAGCGGCTCGGGGAAGCCGCCGGTGCCCATCGACGCGAACTCGAGCAGGTCGATCCAGTCGCGGAACTCGCGCGGGCGCGGCACCCGGAACGGATCCGGCTCCCGGTAGAGGTCGAGGCTGGGCAGCTCGTACAGCTCCGGGCCGGGGTCCAGCACGGGGTACGGCTGCCCGCTGATCACTTCGACGTGGTGACCGAGCTCGACCAGCTCGCGGGTCACGTGCCGGACGTAGACGCCCTGACCGCCGCAGTGCGGCTTGCTGCGATAGGAGAGCAGCGCGATCCGCAACGCGTCGCCGGGGAAGTCGTTGCGCACGCGGCTGTCGCACCTCTTTCGTGGCGCGTCCGGATCCGCGCTCGGACCCCGATGCTAACGAGGAAAAACCGAATCCCGCTCGGCACCCCGGAAATCGGACAGCTCCGGCGCTACGACGTGGGCATGTCCACGAACCGCGAGTAGTGCAGCTGGGACGAGACCACGATGTCGCGGGTGGGGCCGTTGCGGTGCTTCGCCACGATCAGGTCGGCCTCGCCGGCGCGCGGCGACTCCCGTTCGTAGGCATCGTCGCGGTGCAGCAAGATCACCATGTCGGCGTCTTGCTCGATCGCGCCGGACTCACGAAGGTCGGCGAGCTGCGGGCGCTTGTCGGCGCGTTGCTCGGCGCCACGGTTCAGCTGGCTGATCGCGATCACCGGGACCGCGAGCTCCTTGGCAAGCAGCTTCAGCGACCGGCTCATCTCGGCGACCTCTTGCTGCCGGTTTTCGATCCGCCGCGGGCTGGTCATCAACTGCAGGTAGTCGACGACCACGACCCGCAGGTCGTGCCGCTGCTTCAGCCGGCGGGCCTTGGCCCGGATCTCCATCATGGTGAGGTTCGGCGAGTCGTCGATGAACATCGGCGCCTGCGCGACCTCACCCATCCGCACGGCGAGCCGGTTCCAGTCGTCGTCGTTGAGCGTGCCGGTGCGGATGCGGGTGAGCGGGATGCGCGCCTCAGCCGAGAGCAGCCGCATGGTGATCTCGCTCTTGCCCATCTCCAGCGAGAACACGACGCCGGCCTGCCCGTGCGTGATCGACGCCGAGCGCAAGATGTCGAGCCCGACCGTGCTTTTGCCCATGCCCGGCCGACCGGCGATGACGATCAACTGGCCGGCGTGCAAGCCGTTGGTCAGGTTGTCCAGGTCGCGGAAGCCGGTGGGGACGCCGAACAACTCACCGGCGCGGCTCCCGATCGCCTCGATCTCGTTGTACGTCGCCCACATCGCCTGCTCGAGCGGGACGTAGTCCTCGCTCGTGCGCCGCTCGAGCACGTCGTAGATCGCCGCCTGGGCGCGGTCGACGACGTCGTCGACGTCACCGCCGGCGCCGGAGGCGGCGCCGTACCCGAGCTGCACCACCTTCGTGCCCGCCTCGACCAGCCGCCGCAGGATGGCGCGGTCGCGCACGATCTGCGCGTAGTAGCCGGCGTTGGCCGCGGTCGGCACCGCCGCGATCAAGGTGTGGAGGTACGGCGCCCCGCCCACCCGCTCCAGCGACGCCGTGCGGGTGAGCTCGGCCGCGATCGTCACCGGGTCGGCCGGCTCGCCCTTGCCGTACAGCTCCAGGATCGCGTCGTAGATCGTCTGGTGCGCCGGCCGGTAGAAGTCGGTCGGCCGCAGCACCTCGACCACGTCCGCGATGGCGTCCTTCGACAGCAGCATGCCGCCGAGCGCGCACTGCTCGGCGGCGATGTCCTGCGGTGGCGTCCGGTCGACGTCGACGGGGCCACCCGGCATCGGGACCAGTTCGCCGACGCTCATCGCCGCGCTCCCTCCATCGAACGCACGTTCGACATGAGATCACACGGGTGCGACATCACCTGGTGACGCTAGGCCGCGCCGAGCGGGCGCGGGCCGGATCTGCCGCTCGAATTCAGCCCGACTGTGCAGCCGGTTGTGGGTTGGCTGTGCACGACCCGCCGAGGCCCGGTGCACAGCCTGTGGGAAACCCCGTGGATAGCGCCGGCCGTGGCACCGCGACACGCGTTCTGACCTGCGGTTTCGGTCGTCCACGGGGTGTTGAGGAAAACATTTCGGCCGCGGCCGGCCGCGATGCCGGCTCAGGCCGAGTCGGGCACGACCTCGATCTCGACCGACGCGGTCACCTCGGGGTGCAGCCGCACCGACACGGTGTGGCTGCCGAGCGACTTGATGTGCGCCTTGGGCAGCTCGATCCGGCGGCGATCCAGGGTCGGCCCGCCGGCGGCGGTCACCGCCGCGACGACGTCGGCCGGGGTCACCGAGCCGAACAGCCGGCCGGACGCACCGGCCCGCGACGGCAGCGTGACCTGCAGCGCCGCGAGCTGGTCCGCGATCACCTGGGCCTCACTGCGGTCGGCGATCTCGCGGGCGTCGCGGCCGCGGCGCAGCGCCGCCACCTGCGACTCGCCGCCGCGGGTCCAGCGGATGGCCAGCCCCCGCGGCACCAGGTAGTTGCGGCCGTAACCGTCCTTGACCTCGACCACGTCGCCGGCGCTGCCGAGCCGCGACACTTCCTGCGTCAGGATGAGCTTCATCGCCGGCCTCTCAGCGCGCCGTGCTGGTGTAGGGCAGCAGCGCCATCTCGCGGCTGTTCTTCACCGCGACGGCGATGTCGCGCTGGTGCTGCGAGCAGTTGCCGGTCACCCGGCGCGCACGGATCTTGCCGCGGTCGGAGATGTACTTGCGCAGCAGCGTCGTGTCCTTGTAGTCGATGTAGGTCGTCTTGTCCTTGCAGAACGCGCAAACCTTCTTCTTCGGCTTGCGCAGCACTTGCTTGGCCATCGTGGTGCTCCAGTCGGTGCGAGCCCTTCGCGACGGAAGGGATGGTCGGGGAAAATGGGTTGTTAGAAGGGCGGTTCGTCGCTGGTCGCGGCTGCGGCCGGCGTCGCCCACGGGTCGTCGTTCGACGGGGCGGAGCTGCCGGCGGATCCGCCGGAGTACGACGAGCCACCGGAGCGGGATGCCTTGGTGATCCGGGCGGTGGCGTTGCGCAACGAGGGGCCGACCTCGTCGACCTCGACCTCGAAGACGGTGCGCTTCTCGCCTTCCTTGGTCTCGTAGGACCGCTGCTTCAGCCGACCCGAGACGATCACCCGCATGCCCCGCTGCAGCGACTCGGCGACGTTTTCCGCCGCCTGCCGCCAGACGTTGCAGGTCAGGAACAGGCTCTCGCCGTCTTTCCACTCGTTGGTCTGCCGGTCGAGATAGCGCGGGGTCGACGCGACCCGGAACTTCGCGACCGCGGCCCCCGACGGGGTGAACCGCAGCTCGGGGTCGTCGACCAGGTTGCCGATCAGCGTGATGACCGTGTCGCCTGCTGCCATGGCGCGCCTACTTCGCGTCCGGCCGCAGCACCTTGGTGCGCAGCACGGCGTCGTTGAGGTTGAGCTGGCGGTCGAGCTCCTTGACGGTTGCCGGCTCGGCGGTCACGTCGAGGACGGCGTAGATCCCCTCGACCCGGTGCTGGATCTCGTAGGCCAGCCGGCGACGGCCCCAGATGTCGACGTTGTCGACCGTGCCGCCGGCGGAGCGGATCACGCCGAGGAACTGGTCGAGGGACGGGGCGACGGTGCGCTCCTCGAGGTCTGGATCGAGGATGACCATCAGTTCGTAACGACGCATGCGCGCAACCCACCTCCTCTGGACTCAATGCCGCCAACACGGTGAAGGCGGGCGGCCACCACCGGCGGTCCGGCAGTGGCAGGAGGCTGCTCGCGTCGAGCGCGGACCAGGCTAGCAGCGCCCCGCGGTGCGGAGCCTACGGCCGACCACCGTCATCGCGGCGCTCGTCGTCCACAGTCGCGCCGCCGTCCGCCCGGGCGAGTACGGCGCGCCCCACGCCCGCTCCGACCCCCAGCACGAGCAGGGCGGCGACCGCCGCCGGCAACCCGGCGCCGTCACCGCTCACCGGCTCGATCGGCCCGCTCTGCACCGCGGCGTGCGGATCCACCGCGCCGCCGGCAGCGGGCAGGCCGGGCGCGACCTTCGGGTTGGCGCCCGGCGCCGCCGTCGTGGACCCGGTCGGCAGCGGCGGCAGGCTGACGGAGATTGGCGGCGGCAGGCCGCCATGCCGTCGGTGTCCGTGGCCGCGGCGGTGCGGCGTGGCCCGATGGTGGGTGCGGTGGCGCGAATGCGCCGACGCCGACGGAGATGCCGACGGGTGGGTCGACGGGCGGGGGGACGGCGACCGGGTGGGCGATGGCGTCGGCTTCGGCTTGGTCACGGTGATGGTGCCGTGCCCGGTCCGAAGCCCGTCGGTCGCGGTCACCCGGAAAGCGCCAACCGCGCGGGCCACGAAGTTGGGCGCGGCAGCTGAGCCGGTGGATGCGTTCGCGCCGATCACCGCGCGATAGCTGGTGTCGGCGACGGTGATGGTGAGCCGGACGCCGGTGACGTTGGTGAACCGGACGCATCCGCCCTCGGGGACGGTGGTCGAGGACACCGCGAAGCTCAGGCCGGGCGCGACCGCAATGCCGGCACAACTGGCCGCGACGGCAGGCGCCCGACCCGACAGCGCCGCGACGGCCGCCAGGCCGACGGCCACCACCGAGAGCCGGGCACGTCGCATCCGTCCATGGTGCCAACCCCCGGCCGGATTCGCCGCCACGCCGGTCCGCTCAGCGCCGCGGCGGTGACTGGCTCGGGGGGCCGCCGACCAGCGGGCTACTGGACGGCGACGGGCTCAGCGTCGGCGACGGCGAGGACTGCGTGGGTGACGGCGACGGGCTCGCAGATTGGCTGTGTCGTCGGGTCGGCGTCGGCGAAGTGGACGGGCTGGTGGAGGGCGGCGGCGGCGACGTCGTCCCCGTGAACGTCGTCGTCGGGAACTGCAGCACGGGCGCGCCCGCCAGCGCCTGGTTCATCGTCGCCTGCCAGATCTTGGCGGGGATGTCGCCACCGAAGACCTCGAGCCCGCTGGCCGTGACCGGTTGATGCGAATGCTTGGTGTCGTTGCCGAGCCACACCGCGGTCGCGAGCTGCGGCGTGAAGCCGATGAACCAGGCGTTGGTGTTGTCGGTCGTCGTACCCGTCTTGCCCGCAGCCGGCCGGCCGGTCAATGCCTTGCCGCACGCCGTCCCGCCCCACGAGCAGTCGAGCACCTTGGTCATCGCGTACGTCGCTTGCGCCGCAACCGACTCCGAGTAGGCCCGATGCGTCGACGGGTGAGCCCGGTAGATCGTGGTGCCGTCGACGACCTTGACCGAAGAAATCAGATACGGCTTCGCGGCGATCCCCTTCGCGGCAATCGTGGCGTAGCCGACCGCCTGGTCGAGCACCGACACCGGCTCGGTGCCGAGCGAGACCTCCGGGAACTTCGACAGCTTGGTCGACTTGGGGATGCCGGAGTCGTAGGCGACTTCGTCGACGTTCGTGGGCCCGACCTTCTGGGCCAGCGGCACGAACACGGTGTTGATCGACTGCGCCAGCGCGCGGGTCAGGGTGCACGGGCTGGAGCAGGCCTCGCCGCCGGCGTTGGAGATGCCGGTCGTGGTGCCCGGGAACGGGATGTGCGGCGATCCCGGAAACTCGGTGTCGTTGAGGCTGATGCCCTGCTTCAGCGCCGCGATCAGCGTGTACGGCTTCATCGACGACCCCGGCGGCCGGGCGAAGCTGCTCCCGATCCCGGTCAAGTCGACGCAGTCGTCCGAGGTCAAGTGCTTGCAGTACTCCCGCCCGCCCCACATCGCCTCGATCGCCCCGTCACCCGGCTTGATCGAGACCAGCCCGCTCTCCGGCCGGCCGTGGTGGTTCGTGACGAACTGGTTCTCTGCGTCGCGCGCCGCATGCTGCGCCTTGCGGTTGATCGTCGTGACCACCTTCAGCCCGCCGAGCTCCCACTGCGCCTGGGTAATGCCGTCGTCGGTGATCAGCTCGTCGCGGACCGCGTTGCAGATGAACGCCTTGTAGCCGCGGCTGCAGCCGGTGGTCGCAGCGTTCTGTTGCGTCGCCGGGAAGTGCAGTCGTTTGGCGTGGCGCGCCGACAACCAGTGCTCCGTGACCATGCCGTTGATCACGTAGTCCCAGCGCGCGTGGGCGGCGTGCGGGTTGATCTGCGGGTCGTAGATTCCCGGTCCGTTGATCACCGCCGCGAGCAGCGCGCCCTGCGCCGTGGTGAGTTGCGAGACGCTGCGGCCGAAGTATGCCTTGGCCGCGGCCTGGATGCCGTAGGCGTTGCGGCCGAAGTAGATGGTGTTGAGGTAGTCGTCGAGGATCGTCGCCTTCGACCGCACCTGGCCGAGCTTCAGCGCGATCAGGATCTCCTTGATCTTGCGGGTGAACGACCGCTGCGCGGACAGGTAGGCGTTCTTGACGTACTGCTGCGTGATCGTCGACCCGCCCTGCGAGATGTCGCCGCCGCGCAGGTCGTCGAACAGCGCGCGCATGATGCCGGTCGCGGAGATGCCGGGCTCGGAGTAGAAGTTCCGGTCCTCGGCGGCCAGCACGGCGTGCTGCACCCGCTTCGGCACCTCGGACAGCGGGACGTCGATGCGGTTGGCCGCGCCGACCCGGGCGAGCACGGTGTGGCCGTCGCTGTAGTAGAGCGTCGTCGTCTGTGCCGCCGCCAGCGCGGTCGGCGACGGAATCGACGTGCGGGCGTACGCGACGCCGAGCAGCGCCGCGCAGGCGACCACGGCAGCAACCAGGCCCCACACCACCTGCCGGCGGGCGGGGATGAACCGGGCGATCACGATTGCGATCGGCGCCGGCGGGCCACCGGCTCACCCGTGCCGAGCAGGTAAGAGGTGACCAAATGGTTCCATCCGCAGTCCAGGCAGACCTCCACGACGTACACCGAGAACTCGGGCAGCCGGGACGCCAGCTCGGCCAGTTCCCAGCGGGCGCGGGCGCGGCCGTTGCCGCCGGTCGGGAAGCACTCGCCGTAGGCGTAAGTGACGTGGACCAGGTCGGCGTCCTCGCACACCGGACACGGCTCGTCGGTCGGCACGCCGTGGTAGCGAGCGGCGCGCCGCAGGTAGGTGTGGGCGTCGCAGGCGTCTTCGAACCGCACCCGCCCGGTGCGCAAGCCGGCCAGGACGGCGCGGCGGGCCAACGCATAATCGACGACGCAGCGCGCCCCGGCGTCCGCCACCGGCGATCGCTGCGTCAGCACGCCGGTCAGGGTACGCCGCGATTTGCATCGTCCGGGGGTAACCGGCTAACGTGCGCCGATGTATCGACTCGATACATCGATCTGTACGACGACTGTGGATCACATCGGTCTCGCGATCGGTATCGCGCAGCGTCGGACTACCAAGTAGGGGAACGTCGGGATGAGCCGCAAGTCCGGGGTGCTCGAGTTGGCCGTGCTCGGCCTGCTCCACGAGTCGCCGCTGCACGGCTATGAGCTCAGCAAGCGGCTGAAAGGTGTGCTCGGGCCGCTGCGGGCGATCTCCTACGGCAGCCTGTATCCCTGCCTGCGCTCGCTGCAGGGCGACGGCCTGATCACGATCGACGACTCGGCCAGCGAGGCCGGCCCCGGCCGGCGCAAGCGGCGGGTCTACAAGTTGACCGCGGAAGGCAAGGAGCGGCTGCAGAGCCAGCTCGCGGAGGCCGGGCCGTCGACCTGGGACGACGAGAGCTTCGGCGTCCGGTTGGCGCTGTTCGCTCAGACCGACAAGGCCGTCCGGCTACAGATCCTCGAAGGCCGGCGCAGCCGGCTGGAAGAGCGCCACGCATCCGTCGCGTCGAGCCTCAGCCGGGCTCGGGAGAAGCTCGACCGCTACACCCTCGAGCTGCAGCAGCACGGCCTCGAGTCGGTCGAGCGCGAGGTGCGCTGGCTCAACGAACTGATCGCTGATGAGCGAGCCGGGGTGACCGCCCGTCCGCGGCGTCCCGTCCGAATCACCACCCAAGGAGTAAACCGCTGATGGGTTCCGTCAAAGTCGCCATCGTCGGCGTGGGCAACTGCGCCTCGTCCCTCGTGCAGGGCGTCGAGTACTACAAGAACGCCGACCCGCAGGCACGCGTTCCGGGACTGATGCACGTCGACTTCGGCGGCTACCACGTCCGTGACGTGGAGTTCGTCGCGGCGTTCGACGTCGACGGCAAGAAGGTCGGTCGTGACCTCTCCGAGGCGATTACCGCCAGCGAGAACAACACGATCCACATCGCCGACGTGCCGCCAACCGGCGTCATCGTGCAGCGCGGTCATACCTACGACGGCCTCGGCGAGTACTACAGCGAGATCATCGAGGAGTCCGACGAGACGCCGGTCGATGTCGTGCAGGTGCTGAAGGACTCGAAGGCCGACGTGCTGGTCTCCTACTTGCCGGTCGGCAGTGAAGCCGCCGACCGGTTCTACGCGCAGTGCGCGATCGACGCGAAGGTGGCGTTCGTCAACGCGCTGCCGGTGTTCATCGCCAGCGACCCCGAGTGGGCGCAGAAGTTCACCGACGCCGGCGTGCCGATCGTCGGCGACGACATCAAGAGCCAGGTCGGCGCGACCATCACCCACCGCGTCATGGCCAAGCTGTTCGAGGACCGCGGCGTCGAGTTGCTACGCACCTACCAGCTGAACTTCGGCGGCAACATGGACTTCATGAACATGCTGGAGCGCAAGCGGCTCCAGTCGAAGAAGATCTCGAAGACCCAGTCCGTCACCTCGCAGATCCCGCACGAGATGCGCGGCGCCGACGTCCACATCGGGCCGTCAGACCACGTGCCGTGGCTGGACGACCGCAAGTGGGCGTACGTCCGGCTGGAGGGTCGCGCCTTCGGTGACGTGCCGCTGAACCTGGAGTACAAGCTCGAGGTGCACGACTCGCCGAACTCGGCGGGCGTCATCATCGACGCGATCCGGGCGGCGAAGATCGCGCTGGACCGGGGCATCGGCGGGCCGATCCTGTCGGCGTCGTCGTACTTCATGAAGTCGCCGCCGGTGCAGTACAGCGACGACGAGGCGCGCGAGGCCGTCGGCCAGTTCATCGCCGGCACGATCGAGCGATAGCACCGGCCCCTACCGGTCCGTGAAGGGCTGGCCGCGGCCGGCTGCGGCTAGCCCGGCGCTGAGCCGATGGCGGGCACTGCTGCGCGAGCGGCGGTTCCAGCAGCTGCTCGCGGCGCGGCTGACCTCACAGGCGGCCGACGGCGTCTTCCAGGCCAGCCTGGCCAGCGCGGTGTTCTTCAATCCGGAGCACCATGCCAGCGCGGCGCGGGTGGCGAGCGGCTTCGTCGTCCTGCTGCTGCCCTACAGCCTGGTCGGGCCGTTCGCCGGCGTTTTCCTCGACCGCTGGCGACGGCAGCGAGTGCTGGTGTACGGCGCACTCGTGCGCTCGCTCGTGGTCGCAGTGGCGGCGGCGTTGCTGGCGCGGCAGGGCCCGGCGGGGCTGGGTTTCGAGGTCGCGGCGCTGGCCGCGCTGTCGATCAACCGGTTCTACCTGGCCGACCTCGGCGCCTCGCTGCCGAGCATCCTGACCGATCGGCTGCTCGTCGCCGGCAACGCGCTGTCGCCCACCGCCGGGACGGTGGCGACGATCGCCGGCGGCGGCATCGGGCTCGGGTTGCGCGAGCTCGCCGGCCGAGGCAGCGGGGCGGACGCCGTGGCGTGCCTGGTCGCAGCGGTGGGCTATGTCGTCGCGGCGCTGCTGGCGCTGCGGCTGCCGGCCGAGTCACTGGGTCCGGCAGTCCGCAATCAGGCTCCGCTGCGCCGGCAGCTCGCCGGGACGGTGCGCGGGCTCGTAGCCGGCGCCGATCACATCCGCCGACTGCCATCGGCTGCTGCCGGGCTCGGCATGATCTGCGGCCAACGGCTGTTGTTCGGCGTCTGGTCGATCATGGCGCTGCTGCTCTACCGCAACCACTTCCACGACGCCGGGCTGCTCCGCGCGGGGATCGTCGGGTTCGGTCAGGCCGTCGCTGCCGGCGGGATCGGCTTCGTCATCGCCGCGGCGGTCGCGCCCGTTGCTGCCGCTCGGTTTGGCCTGCGCCGCTGGATCGTGATCGTCACCGGCTTCCTGGCGGTCGCCGAGCTCGTGCTCGGCCTGGAGTTCGCGCTCGCCCCGTTGCTGGTGGCGGCGCTTGCCACCGGGTTCGCGACTCAGTCCACGAAGATCTGCGTGGACACGCTGCTGCAGGAGCAGGTGAGCGACGAGTTCCGCGGTCGCGCCTTCGCCTTCTACGACACCGTCTTCAACGCCAGCTTCGTCGCCGCCGCGGTCGTGGCAGCGGTCAGCCTGCCGGCCACAGGCACCTCGACGGTCGCGGTCGTGTTGATCGCCGCCGGTTACGCCGTGCTGGCGCTCGGCTATTCGAGCGCCGCCTCGACGGTCGCTAGTGGCCCAGCAGCGCGCCGAGCAGGGCCGTGAGCAGCGGGACCCGGGCGGGCGGCGGCGGAGCCGGCTTGGCCGGGTGGCTGCGGACCTGGTGCCGGCCGTGAGCCGGCGGGCGGCGATGCGACTTCACGGTCGCCGAATGCGACTTGGCGGGCGCCGCAGCTACGTGCCGTTTGCTTCCGGGCGGCGCCGCTGCCGGCGGATGCGCGGCGGTCGTCGTCGTACCGTGCCCGGCCGGTCGGGCGCTCGCGGTGGCCGCGTGATGTGACGGCGTGGCCGGCGGTGCCGGCTGCGTCAGCGCCTGGATGATTGCGTTGAGGGGGAGCAACGACAGCACGCCGGCGAGCGTCCGGCCGGTGGTGTCGACCAGCAGCCCGAGAGCGCCGGTCGCCCGCGGCGGCAACGGCGGCGTTCCGATTCCGCCGCCGCCCGGCCGGTGACCGTGGTTTGTCCCGGGTTGGTGCCCACCGCGGCCGGGGTTCGTCGAGTGCCCGGTGCCGGTCGCCGGGCCGCCTGGACCCGTGGTGCCGACACCGCCAACCGACGCATTACCCGACGCGCTGACCGCCGAGCCGGGTCCCGTCAGGCCGCCGGCCGACCCGCGCTGGTGCTGGAGCGCCGTGTACGCCGCCACCGCCGCCGAGGCGCGGCCACCGAGCAGATGGTCGACGACGCCCCAGGAACCGCCCTGCGCGCGGAACGTGACGGCCCGGTCGTACCGGTGCTGCCGGCTGCCGGCGGCCGATGCCGTCGAGTCGGCGATCAGCATCGGCAACACCCGCTCGCTGCGCGCGCTCCCGGCCGGAAGCCGGACCGTCGAGCCGGTCCACGCCGCTTCCACGATCCTGGCGGCGGCCTGCCCGGTCGTGTCGATGCCGCGGGCCAACGTGTTGAGTGCGAGGTCGTCCTCGACCAGGGTCGGGACGACGTGCGCCTCGGCGGCGCTGTCGGTGAGCTGCAGCGGGGTGGGAGTCGACAACGCGTCGCCGTTGAGCACCGCCTGATACAGCGGGTGCACCGACAGCGCCCGGCCGGTGCTGCTGGTCACGACGATCTCGCCGACCAGGGCGCCGACGCGAGTGGCCACGGAACGGTCCGCGACCGCCGCGGTGCCGGCCGGCACCGTCACGGTGTCGGCGGCGAGGTCGAGCCGCAGGCCCGGGCCGTGCCGCGCGTCGGTCAACGCCGAGCCGGTCCGCAGCTGCTGGTGCCCGCCGTCGACCACGGCGACCGCCGTACCTCCGGACAGGTAGACCACCCGGCCGGTCGTGACCAGCTCGGCCGCACCGTCGGCGGCCGTGCGCACGATGTCGCCGCGCGGCACCAGCTGACCGTCCCGGGCCGGCCGGGTGACACCGTCCGCGCCGACCAGGAATGCGTTATGGACGCCGGCGAGATGCGTGGCGGCGTGCGCGACCGTCTCCGGGCCGCGGGTCACGATGACGGCGGCGGCCGCGACGACGACCGCCATGCAGCCGGCGCCGATGCCGAGCCGGGCGCGCCCGCTTCGCCCCATGTGCGCATTGTCGATCGGATCGTGGCCAGATGCCATGGCCCGAACGGGCCATATCCGCGGGCTCATCGCACGTCGTGCGCGGCGGCCCAGGACCGCAGCTCGGCGATCGCCGTCTCCCGATCCAGCGGGCCGCGCTCCATCCGCAGCGCCAGCAAGTGCTGGTAGGCCTGGCCGACGAGCGGGCCCGGGGGGATGCCGAGCTCGCGCATGATCTCGTTGCCGTCGAGATCCGGCCGGATCCGTTGCAGGTCTTCCTGCGCCGCGAGCTCCGCGATCCGCTGCTCCAGCGAGTCGTACGCCGCGGCGAGCTCGCGCGCCTTGCGCGCGTTGCGGGTCGTGCAGTCCGAGCGGGTCAGCCGGTGCAGCCGGTCGAGCAACGGACCGGCGTCACGAACGTAACGGCGTACCGCCGAGTCGGTCCAGCCGCCACCGGAGTAGCCGTGAAACCGCAGATGCAGCTCCACCAGCCGCGCGACGTCGTCCACGGTCTCCTTCGGGAACCGCAGCGCGGTCAACCGCTGGCGAGCCATCGCGGCGCCGACCACCTCGTGGTGATGGAACGACACTTTGCCGCCGGGCTCGACCGACTTGGTCTTCGGCTTGCCGATGTCGTGCAGCAGCGCGGCGAGCCGAAGCACCAGGTCGGGACCGTCCGGCTCGAGGGCGATCGCCTGCTCCAGGACCGTCAGGGTGTGGGCGTAGACGTCCTTGTGACGGCGGTGCTCGTCGACGGTTTCGGTGAGCCGCCCTACCTCCGGCAGGCAGTGCTCGATCAAACCGGTCTCGACCAACAGCTCGATGCCCCGCCGGGGCTGGTCCGCGCACAGCAGCTTGACCAGCTCGTCGCGGATCCGCTCGGCGCTGACGATGTCCAGCCGGGCCGCCATCGCGGCGATCGCGCGGCGCGCCGCATCCTCGACGGTGAATCCCAGCTGCGCCGCGAACCGGGCGGCGCGCAGCATCCGTAGCGGGTCGTCGTCGAACGACCGCTCCGGTTCGATCGGCGTGCGCAGCAGGCCGGCGGCCAGGTCGGTGAGTCCGTCGTACGGGTCGACGATCGGCCGGGCTGCGTCGAGCGGCAGCGCGACCGCCAAGGCGTTGACGGTGAAGTCGCGGCGCGCCAGGTCGCCCTCGATGGTGTCGCCGTACGCAACCGCCGGCTTGCGCGACGAAGCGTCGTACCGGTCCGTGCGGAAAGTCGTGATCTCGCACCGGTGGCCGGCGACCTGCACCCCGACGGTTCCGAACGCGATCCCGGTCGTCCACGTCGGACCGAGGTCCCCGACCAGCTCGAGCACCCGCTCCGGCGGCGCGTCGGTGGCGAAGTCGAGGTCGGCCGTGGCGCGACCGAGCAGCGCGTCGCGCACGGTGCCGCCGACCAGGAACAGCTGGTGGCCGCCGTCGACGATCGGCGCGGCCAGCCGTTCGGTCACCGGCGCGAGCCGCACCAGTTCGCGGATCGCCCGCCGGGCCGCGTCCGCGACCGCGCGCGAGCCTCGTGACGCCACGGCTTGCCACACTACGGTGCGCCGGGAGGCTGGCCGATTACCTCTTAGAGTCTGGGTTATGCCGTCCCGGGGACGCCAGCGGCTGCGCAGCGTCGAGGAAACGTCCGCCGGCGGCCTGGTGGTTTCCGACCTCCGTGGCGCGCCGCGCGGGGCGGTCATCGGCCGGCTCGACCGGCGGGGCCAGCTGCGGTGGTCGCTGCCGAAGGGCCACGTCGAGGCCGGGGAGACCACCGAGGACGCCGCCATCCGGGAGGTCGAGGAGGAGACCGGCATCCTGGGCCAGGTGGTCGCGCCGTTGGGCACGATCGACTTCTGGTTCGTCGCCGAGGGCCGGCGGATCCACAAGACGGTGCACCACTTCCTGATGCTGGCGCAGGGTGGCGAGCTCTCCGACGCGGACGCCGAGGTCGAGCAGGTCGAGTGGGTGCCGATCGAGCAGTTGGCGGACCGGTTGGCCTACGACGGCGAGCGCCGGCTGATGGCGCAGGTGCCGGCGCTGCTCGCGGACCCCGCCTGATGAAGGACGATGCCTGATGAAAGGCCGCCTACTGAGGTGGCGGCTGGCGACGGCCGGCATCGTCGGCGGGCTGGCGCTCGCCCCGCTTGCCCCGCTGAGCGCCGACACTCCGCCGGCCCCGGTCCAAACCGCCGGCTCCTCGGCCGTGCCAACAATCAGCCAACCGGTCCAGGTCGAGCTGACGCGGCTGACCCCCGCGGCGCCGCAGCCGGGCGACACGCTGGTGTTGCGCGGCACGCTGCGCAACGTCTCGAGCGAGAGCGTCGCCACGCTGGCGGTGCAACTGTGGCTCGGCGCCGACAAGATCACGACCCGCGGCGCCCTCGACAGCTTCGCCGACGACCCCACGGGGTCGCTGGTCGGACTGTCGCCGGTCGGCGCGCCGATCTCGGCGGCACGACCGTCTCTCGGACCGGGCGGGAGCGAACGGTTCCGGCTCGCGGTGCCGGTGAACCAGCTGAATCTGCCGGACACCTGGGAGGTGCGGGAACTCGGCGTGGACGTCACGGGCAGCACGGCACTCGGCGTGACCACCGTGGGGTCGCTGCGCAGCTTCCTGCCGTGGGCGCCGCGGGGTGCGATCGGTCACGGCGTCCCCACCCGGGTGGCCTGGCTGTGGCCGCTGATCGACCAGCCGCACCGCACCGCCGGCAGCACGTGGACCGACGACGACCTCGCCGCCGCATTCGGTGCCGACGGCCGGCTCACCCGGCTGGTCAGTGCCGCGGTCTCGGCCGCCACCCAGCACTCGGTGCGGCATCCGCGCCGGACCCGGACGGTGCCGGTGACGTGGGCGATCGACCCGATGCTGGTCGACGACGCGAGCGCGATGACGAAGCCCTACCAGGTCAGCGCGGACGGAAACACCAGGTCCGGCGCCGGAGGTGCGGCCGCCCGCCAGTGGCTCGCCTCGCTGCGGACCGCGGTCGCCGAACCGGGCACGGACCTGCTTCCACTGCCGTACGCCGACCCGGACCTCGACGCCGCGATCCGCGCCGGTTTCGGCGCCGAGGTGGGCGCGGCGGCTACCAGCGGTCGCACCCTCCTGGAACACGCGTTGACTCCGAACAACTGGTTCGACGCGGCGTGGCCCCCGGGCGGCTACATCGACCAGCGGACCGCCGACGAGCTGTTCGCCACCGGCGTCACCACCGTGGTCCTCGCGGACGGCGCGCTCCCGCCGGTGACACCGCCGAACGCAACGCCGACCGCGCGCACGGTGCTGCGCACCGACAACGGCGACCTCAGCGTGCTGCTCAGCGACTCGACGCTGGACCAAGCCGTCGCGAGCGGCGCCGACGATCCGAGCGAGTCGGCCGCGGCGCTGCAGCGCTATCTCGCCGAGACCCTGATGATCCAGAACGAGCTGCCCAACGACCAGCGCAGCGTGGTGATCGCGCCCGAACGTCGCTGGGCACCGACCGCCAGCTACGCACAGGCGTTGCTGGCCGACACCGGCAAGGTGCCGTGGATCCGGCCGGTCAGCCTCAGCCAGGTCGCCGCCGAGCCGGCGGACACCCAGCTCGCCCGGGCGTCGCTGACCGTCCCGCCGACCGCCCGCCACGCGGAGCTCGGTGCGGGCTACCTGCACGGGCTCGACGATGCCGCCCGTCACGTGACGACATTGGGCGCCCTCGCCCCGGGCGCGGCGACGGTGCGGGACCTCACCACCGGCATCCAGCGCGGCCTGTCGTCCGCCTGGCGGACCGCGCCGTTCCTGGCGTCGGATCGGCTCGATGCACTGCACCGGGCGATCGACACCGCGATGGGCGGCGTGCGCATCGCGTCCCAACCGAACAGCTTCGTCACCCTGACCAGCCACAACGGAAACGTTCCGGTGACCATCGCCAACGACCTGGACTCGCCGGTGCGGGTCCGGCTGGAGCTGAACGCCAACCAGCGGCTGACCCTGGGGCGGACGGCCGATCAGATCTACACGATCACGCCGCACCACCCGCGGACCATCGACGTCCACGCCGCCGCCAAGACCTCCGGGGTGTTCCCGCTGCAGGTCCGGTTGCTGACCCCCAAGGGCGGTCGGTACGGCGCGCCGGTGCAGCTGTTCGTCCGGTCGACCGTCTACGGGACGATCACGCTGGCGATCACCGGCGCGGCGACCGGCGCGTTGCTGCTCGCCGTGGCCGTCCGGCTGATCCGGCGGGCCCGGCGCGCTCGGCGCACTCCGGCGACGCCATGAGCGAAGACGGGGGCGGCCGGTCGCTGGCGCGCAGCGGGCTCGCCATGGCCACCGGCACGGCGATGTCGCGGTTCACCGGCTTCGTCCGCACTTTGGTGATCGCCTACGCCATCGGGCTCGGCGGCGTCGGCAACGCCTACGCCTACGGCAACACCGTCCCGAACATCCTGTACGACCTGCTGCTCGGCGGCATCCTGAGCTCGGTCGTGGTGCCGCTGCTGGTGCGCGCTTCGCGCGACGACGAGGACGCGGGCGAGGCCTACGCCCAGCGGTTGGTCACGATCGTCAGCTGCGTGCTGCTGGTCGCCGCGATCGCCGCGGTGCTGCTCGCGCCGCTAATCGTGCGGATCTACGCCGACCAGTTGCACCCGGCGCAGCGGGAGTTGGCCACGACGTTCGCGCGCTACTTCCTGCCGCAGCTGTTGTTCTACGGGCTGGGCGCCATCTTCGGCGCGATCCTGAACGTCCGCGGCAGCTTCGCGCCGCCGATGTGGGCGCCGGTGCTCAACAACCTGGTCGTCATCGCCGCCGGGCTGACGTTCTACGCCGTCACCCACTCCGCCCCGCACGCCGGGCACCTGACGACGACCCAGACCCTGCTGCTCGGCATCGGGACGACCGCCGGCGTGATCGCCCAAACCGTCGCGCTGCTGCCGGCGCTGCGGCACGTCGGCTTCCGGCTGCGCGCCCGCTGGGACTGGCGCGGCGCCGGGTTGCGCCGGGCGGGAGGCTTCGCCGGCTGGATGCTCGGCTACGTCGTCACCAACCAGCTGGCGTACGTCGTCGTCGCCGAGCTGGCGGGTGCGATCAGCGGCGGCAAGGGCGCCTACGCGGTGTACTCGTCGGCGTTCGTGCTGTTCTCGCTGCCCTACGCGATCGTGGCGGTGACCGTGATCACCGCACTGTTCCCCGGGATGAGCCGGAGCGCGGCGGAGGGCGACGAGCCCGCCGTGGCGAGCACGCTCGCGACCGGCCTGTCGGTCGCCGGCGTGGTCATGGTGCCGATGACGTTCCTGCTGATCGTGCTCGGCCCGGCGCTGTGCGTGCTGGTCTTCGCGCACGGTCACACCACGATCGCGGCCGCCCACCAGACCGGCCGGGCGCTCGCCGGGTTCGCGATCGGGCTGGTCCCGTTCTCGGCGTTCCAGATGCAGCTGCGGGCCTGGCTCGCCGTGCACGACTCCCGCACCCCGATGCTGGTGAACCTCGGTGCGACCGCGGTCAACGTGCTGCTCGACCTGGTGCTCTACGTCGTCCTGCCTGACCACGACCGCGTGGTCGGGCTGGCGGTCGGCTACTCCGTCTCGTACGCCGTCGGCACGCTGATCTTCATCGGCAAGCTGCGGCGGCGGCTGCCGTCGGCTCGGCGTACCTACGTCATCCGCACGCACGTCCGGCTGGCCGTCGCCGCCGTGATCGCCGCGGTGCCCGCCGAACTGCTCACACGCTGGCTGACCGACAGCCTCGGGCAACGGCCGCTGGGTGCGCTCGCCACCATCGTGGTCGCCGGCGGCGTGGGCCTCAGCGTCTTCGCGCTGTTGATCAGCCGGATGCGAGTGGCGGAGATCCGGATGCTGCTGTCGATGCTGCCCGGCCGGCGCGCCACCGCCGGCTGACCGAGGCGACCGGCTCAAGCCGCCGCGCCTTCCCGCCGACATCGTCGGTGAGGAGGACAACATGCGCTCCCGCGGATCCGATCGTGGCGCGGTGCGACTGGTTTCGCTTACCGGGCTGCTCGGGTTTCTCGCCGTCCTCGGCATCGGCGGGTACGACGCGGTTGCCGTCATGCCCGCGCGGATGAGCGCCGCCGACGACGCCCAGGACGCGGCGTACGCCGCCAGCCAGACCTGGCGGACGACCGGCAACTACAGCGCCGCGTATCAGGCCGCTGCGGCGAGCATCGCCGGCGATCCGGAAACCATCGCCGGCGGGATCACGTTCGACCCCGACGGCACCGCGCACCTCGTGCTCCACCGACGGGTCGACGCCATCCTGATCGGCCATCTCGGGCCGTTGCGCGACCTGACGACGGCAACCGAGCACGGCGACGCCAACGCGTTGCCATGACGCTTCGCCGGATCGCGGCAGTCGCCGCGGCGGCGACCGCCCTCGTCACGGCGCCACCGACGCTGGCGGCGGCGCGGCCACCCGCTGAGTCGCCGACGCAGCTCGCGGCCCAGGTGCAGCGGCTGCAGACCGCCGCCGAGGTCGCGACCGAGCGCTACGACGGCGTCGAGGCCCGGCTGCAGCAGACCGTGGCCGAGCAAAGTTTGGCGGCGCAGGCGGCCGCCCGACTCCGGCCCGCAGCCGTCGCCGCGCGCAATGCACTCGCGGCGCAAGCAACCGCGTTATACGAGTCGGGCGGCAGCCTTGGCATCTGGGCGGAGCTGTTGACCGGTCGCGATCCGGCCGACTCGCTGAGCCGCTACCGGTTCGTCGGCGACGCGCTCGCCTACCAACGTCGTGCCACCGCCGCCGCGCTGGCGCAGGTCGACCGGGCCAAAAGCGCCGAGCGAACCGCGGCCGCCGCCACCGCGGCTGTCACCCAACTGGAAGTCCAGGCCCGGGGGCTGCAGTCGCAGGTGCGCGAGCGGCTCGCCGCCGCCCGGCAGGCGCTGCGCTCCGCGACCGCCGAAGTCCGCCGCCAGGCCCAAGCGGCGCAGGCCGCCGCGGCCGCCGCCAGCGCCCAAGCCTTCCAGCAGGCCGTCGCTAGTGCCGGCGGTTCCCTCGCCGACGTGCCGGCGACCAGCGCCGTCGCGGCGGCCGCCATCGCAGCGGCCCGCAGCCGGCTCGGGTTGCCGTACGTCTGGGGCGCCACCGGTCCGAGATCGTTCGA
>DASZPL010000038.1:0-4043 GCA_035550315.1 Mycobacteriales bacterium
ATGATCTGCAGGGTCCGCGGCATCATCGGGTTGAGCAGCTCGGCGTGCAGCCGATATCCCTCGGTCTTGCGCTGTTCGATCAGGGCGCGGATGTCAAACCCCACGCCTTGCAGATTAGGACCGGCGTGCGGCGACAACCACAGTCGTCGGCAGCTCGGCTCAGGCCATCGACCGGGCGATCGCCTGGTAGATCCGCGGGACGTGCGCGCGCAGCCGCGGTGCGATGCCCATCCAGCGCGGCTCGGTGCGGTGCCGCCCGCCGGTGCGCATCAGGTCGACGACCGCGCCCGCGACCCGCTCGGCGGGGATCAGCGGCGGGAAGGTCCGGTCGTACGGCGTGCCCCGGGTGGCAAAGAATCCGGTCTCGACCACACCTGGCCGGACGATTGACACCGTCACGGCGGTGTCGCGCAGCTCCTCGCGCAGCGCGTCGGTGAACGACTCCAGCGCCGCCTTGGTCGCGCTGTAGACCGCCTCGTTGGCGACCGGGACCGCGCCGGCGATCGACCCGACGATCACGATGGCGGCCGACGGGCGTTGCAGCAGATGCGGGATCGCGGCCCGGGCGAGCAGCAGCGGCGCGTGCAGGTTGACCGCGAGCAGGGCGTCGATCCGCTCGACCGGCATGTCGGAGAACGCGCCGAAGTAACCGATGCCGGCATTGGCGACGATCGCGTCCAGCCGGCCGTGCTGCTCCAGTGCGGCGCCCACGACCCGGTCGGCGTGGCTGGGGTCGGCGACGTCGACCGCTAGCGGCGTCCCGCCGGTCTGCCGGGCGACCTCACTGAGCGCGTCGACGTCGCGGCCGACCAGCGTGAGGGCCGCGCCGTGCTGCGCCAGCCGCTCCGCGGTGACCCGGCCGATGCCGCGTGACGCCCCCGTCACGACGACGCTCGCCCCGTTCAGCTCCACGCCGGCATCGTCCCATCCGCGCCTACCCTGGAGCGGTGCCGGTCGAGAATCTCTTCCCACGGCTCGAGCCGTTGCTGCCGCTGGTCCGCAAGCCGGTGCAGTACGTCGGCGGCGAGCTGAACTCGACCGTCAAGGAGTGGGACGACGCCGACGGCGGGCCGATGGTCCGCTGGGCGCTGATGTACCCCGACGCCTACGAAGTCGGGCTGCCCAACCAGGGCGTGCAGATCCTCTACGAGCTGCTCAACGAACAGCCCGGCGTGCTCGCCGAGCGCACCTACAGCGTGTGGCCCGACCTCGAGGCGCTGATGCGCGAGCACGGGTTGCCGCAGTTCACCGTCGACGCGCACCGGCCGGTCGGCGCGTTCGACCTGCTCGGCGTGTCGTTCGCCACCGAGCTCGGCTACACGAACCTGTTGACCGCGCTCGACCTCGCCGGCATCCCGCTGCTGGCCGCCGACCGCGACGACCGGCACCCGATCGTGGTCGCCGGCGGTCACGCTGCGTTCAACCCCGAGCCGATCGCGGACTTCATCGACGCCGCGGTTCTCGGCGACGGCGAGCAGGCGGTGCTGCAGATCACCGAGCGGGTCCGGGCGTGGAAGTCGGCCGGCCGGCCCGGCGGCCGCGACGGGCTGCTGCACACGCTCGCGACCAGCTACCTCGCCTACGTCCCGGCGTTCTACGACGTGAGCTACCTGCCGGACGGCCGCATCGAGCGGGTCGCGCCGAACCGGCCCGGCGTGCCGGCGCGGCCGGCGAAGCACACCGTCATGGACCTCGACGACTGGCCGTATCCGAGGCAGCCGCTGGTGCCGCTCGCGGAAACCGTGCACGAGCGCTACAGCGTCGAGATCTTCCGCGGCTGCACGCGCGGCTGCCGGTTCTGCCAAGCCGGCATGATCACCCGGCCGGTGCGTGAGCGGTCGATCACGACCGTCGGCGACATGGTGCAGCGCGGCGTCGACGCGACCGGGTTCACCGAGGTCGGGCTGCTGTCGCTGTCGAGTGCCGACCACAGCGAGATCGGCGACATCGCCAAGGGCCTGGCCGACCGGTACGACGGCGACAACGTCTCGCTCTCGCTGCCGTCGACCCGGGTCGACGCGTTCAACGTGACGCTGGCGAACGAGTTGTCACGCAACGGCCGGCGCACCGGCCTGACGTTCGCGCCGGAGGGCGGCAGCGAGCGGATGCGTCGCGTGATCAACAAGATGGTCAGCGAAGCCGACCTGATCCGCACCGTCGCCACGGCGTACGGCAACGGCTGGCGGCAGGTGAAGCTCTATTTCATGTGCGGGCTGCCAACCGAGACCGACGACGACGTCGTACAGATCGCCGGCATGGCCCGCCAGGTGATCGAGACCGGCCGGCAGGCGGCGGGCCGCAAGGACCTGCGGTGCACGGTGTCGATCGGCGCGTTCGTGCCGAAGCCGCACACGCCGTTCCAGTGGGCCGCGCAGCTCGACTGGCAGACGGTGGATCATCGGTTGCGGGCGCTGAAGGACGCGATCGTGCAGGACCGCGAGTACGGCCGGTCGATCGGCTTGCGCTACCACGACGGCCGGCCGTCGATCATCGAGGGCCTGCTCTCGCGCGGCGACCGGAGGGTCGGCGCGGTGATCCGCCGGGCGTGGGAAGCCGGCGGCCGGTTCGACGGGTGGAGCGAGCACTTCTCGTTCGACCGCTGGACGGCCGCCTGCGAGGCGGCGTTCGCCGGGCAGCCGGTCTCGCTGGACTGGTTCACCACCCGGGAGCGGGAGCGCGACGAGGTGCTGCCGTGGGACCACCTCGACGCCGGGCTCGACCGCGACTGGCTGTGGCTGGACTGGCAGGATGCGCTGCGCGGCCGGGAGGTCGACGACTGCCGCTGGTCGGCCTGCTTCGACTGCGGCGTCTGCCACACCATGGGCACCGACATCCAGATCGGGCCGACCGGCCGCACCCTGTTGCCGCTCACCCCGGTCTGACCGGCGGGCAGCGATGAGCCGGCAACCTGACCGGCCGCCGCCGCCGGCGGCGGTGCAACGGCTGCGGGTGGAGTACGCCAAGCGCGGGAAGCTGCGGTTCACCAGCCACCGCGACGTAGCGCGGGCGTTCGAACGGGCGCTGCGGCGCGCCGCCCTGCCGATGGCCTACAGCGCCGGCTTCTCTCCCCATCCAAAGGTGTCGTACGCCGGGGCGTCGCCGACCGGCGTCGCCTCGGACGCGGAATACCTCGAGATCGCGCTGACCGAGCACCGCGACCCGGCCGGGGTGCGCGCCGCGCTGGACGCCGCGCTGCCGGACGGGATCGACGTGACCCGGGTGGTCGACGCCGCCGGCGCCGGCAGCGGCCTGGCCGACCGGATCGACGCGTCGCGGTGGCGGATCGAGCTGCCGGGCGTGAGCGCCGAGCAGGCGCAGTCGGCCGTCGACCGGCTGCTCGCGCTCACCGAGGCGCCGGTCGAGCGGCTGACCAAGGACGGCCGGCGCACGGTCGACGCCCGGGCGGCGATCGACGCCGTGCGCGTCGCCGAGCGCGATTCCCGGCCTGCGGACGGCCCGTGTGCGACACTGGAAGTGGTCGTGCGGCACGTCACACCCGCCGTTCGACCCGACGACGTCGTGACGGCGTTGCGGACAGCCGCCGCACTGTCGACGCCGGTCACCCCGATGGTGACCCGGCTGGCGCAGGGACGGCTTGACGAGACGACGCCGGTGCACGACCGGCGGCTGCTCGATCCGCTGGACTAGATCGACGGCTCCGCCCCGGCGTCGCCGCCACCGGCTTCCGCCGTACCTGCCACCCCGGTGGGTGCGGCGACAACCTCGGCTCCGTGCGGCGCGCTCCGGCGCACCCGGAGGCGGACAGGAGAGAAGTGCTCGACGACGAGCGCAACACCAGCACCACGGAAACCCCCACGAGCGACACGCCCGAGACCCCGGCGAAGCGCACCCGCAAGAAGGCAGCGGCGCCGGCCAAGAAGGCGGCGGCCAAGAAGACCACGAAGAAGGCCGCCGCGAAGAAGGCGACCGCTGCCGCGGCGGACACCGGTACGCCGGACCCGGCCCCGGCTGCCGCCAGCGCGACCGCGGAACCGGCCGCGCCGGCTGCCACCCGAGGCGTCACAGCCGTCGTCTTCCAGCCG
>DASZPL010000039.1:0-15545 GCA_035550315.1 Mycobacteriales bacterium
CGGCACCCTCGTGGTCGCCACCGATGCCGGTGACCGGGAGGAGCTGTCGGAGCTGCATGCGTTCCAGGCTTCGCTCGGCCTGGTCTCGTCGATCCTCACCGGCCGCGAGTGCCGTAGCGCCGAGCCCCTGCTCAGCCCGGCGGTGCAGTCCGGGCTGCTCGTCGAGTCCGACCATTCGGTCGACAACCGAAAGCTCGGCCGGGCGTTGCTGACCGCGACCCGGCAAGCCAGTGTCCGGCTGATCACGACCCGTTGCGGCGAGCTGATCGTCCATGGCGACCGCGTCACCGGCGTCCGGCTGGAGGATCGTCGCGAGGTGCCAGCCGGAGTCGTCGTCCTGGCCGCCGGCCCGTGGTCGGCTGGCATCGACGGGCTGCCGCCGCACGCGCGTCCGCCAGTGCGGCCGGTCAAAGGCCACATCCTCCGGCTACGCGCCACGTCGCACACGCCGTTGCCCACCCGCAGCATCCGCGGCTTCGTCAACGGCACCGAGGTCTACCTGGTGCCGCGCACCAGCGGCGAGCTCGTAGTCGGCGCGACGGTCGAAGAAATGGGGTTCGACACGACGGTGCGCGCCGGTGCAGTTCGGGAGTTGCTGCGTGACGCCAGGGCGGTGGTCCCGCTGATCGACGAGTTCGTCCTCGAGGAGACGACCACCGGGCTGCGGCCGGGCTCGCCGGACAACGCGCCGATCATTGGCGAGGTCGAGCTCGACGGCCTCATCGTCGCGACCGGACATCACCGCAACGGCGTGCTGCTGACGCCGATCACGGCCGATTTGGTGACCGGCCTCGTCGTCGGTGAGACCGCCGAGCTTGCGGCGTTGTACGAGCTGTGCTCGCCCGGTCGGTTCGCAACGATTGGAGCGGTCGGATGACCTCGCAGCCGGACTTCGTCGACGTGACCGTCAACGGCGAGGCCCGCGGCGTCTTGGCAGCGACGTTGCTCGCCGACCTCGTCCACGAGCTGAGCCCGACCGGCGCGGGCTGCGCCGTCGCCGTCAACGGCGAGGTCGCGCCGCGCGCCGACTGGCGCCACCGGGTGGTCGCGCCGGGTGACCAGATCGAAATCCTGACCGCCGTGCAAGGAGGCTGAAGCCGTGGACGACCCGTTTGTCATCGCCGGCGAGTCGCTGTCGTCCCGGCTGATCATGGGCACCGGCGGCGCGACGAGTCTCGACGCGCTGGAAGCCGCATTGGTTGCCAGCGGCACGGAGCTGACGACGGTCGCGATGCGGCGGATCGATCCCGGCGCGCAAGGCTCGGTGCTCGACGTCATCCGGCGACACGGCATCCGGCCGCTCCCGAACACCGCCGGATGCGCCACCGCGGCCGAAGCGATCCTGACCGCGAAGCTGGCCCGCGACGCACTGGACACCGACTGGGTGAAGCTCGAGGTCATCGCCGACGAGCGGACGCTGCTGCCGGATCCGATCGAGCTGCTCGAGGCCGCCGAGCGACTGGTCGCCGACGGTTTCACGGTGTTGCCGTACACCAACGACGACCCGGTCCTCGCCGCCCGGCTCGAGGCCGTCGGATGCGCCGCCGTCATGCCGTTGGGCGCGCCGATCGGCTCCGGCCTCGGCATCCGCAACCCGCACAACATCTCGATGATCACCGAGGCCGCGAACGTGCCGGTCGTGCTCGACGCCGGCATCGGTACGGCGAGCGATGCGGCCCTCGCGATGGAGCTCGGCTGCGACGGAGTGCTGGTCGCGTCGGCGGTGACCCGCGCGCACGAGCCCGCGTTGATGGCCCAGGCGATCGCGCAGGCGGTCACGGCGGGCCGGGCGGCGCGGCTGGCCGGGCGGATGCCGCGCCGCTGGCACGCCCATGCGTCGTCGCCGATGCACGGCCGGCTGGGCGAGTAACCGGCAACTGCTGAGTTGCGCTGGCGAGATCGTGCGTTGTGGTCGAAAGTGAGGGGACGACATAGCCAGGCGGTCTTGAGGAGGCAGCATGCCCGTAGGTGCCGGCAACGGCGTGACCGAAGTCGTGGATCGGCTGGAGAACGCCGGGCACCTTGATCCTGCGGTCGGCGTGGTACGCCGGATCCTGCAGCAGGCGCTTCGATCACAGCGCGGCCGTGACCTGCTGCACGGTGTCTGGCTCGGCCACCCGTTGCATCCGATGCTCACCGACGTGCCGATCGGCTGCTGGACCGCCGCCGCCGTGCTCGACGCGCTGCCCGGCACCGGGCATGGCGCCGGCACGCTGATCGCGACCGGCTGCGCCGCTTACGTGCCGACGGTCGCCGCCGGGTGGGCGGACTGGTCTCAGCTGCACGAGCAGCAGCAGCGGGTCGGCCTGGTGCACGCGGCGGTGGCCGGCGTTGCGTTCACCTGTTACGGCGCGTCACTCGCGGCTCGCGCCCGGGGCCGGAGCTGGCGGGGCAAGGCATGGTCCTACTCCGGGCTCGCCGTGATCGGGGTCGCCGGCTACCTCGGCGGCCATCTCGCCTATCGGCAGGCCGCCGGCGTAAATCACGTGGAAGCCGTGCCGCACCTGTTCCCGGACGGCTGGCACAGCCTCGGCCCGATCCATGAGCTGCCCGACGGCGAGCTCTGCCAGCGCGAGGTCGACGGCGTCGACCTGCTGGTCGTGCGGCGCGGCCAGCACGTCGACGTGCTGGCCGACACCTGCTCCCACCTGGCGGCACCGCTGTCCGAGGGCAGTTTCGCCGCCGAGCAGGGACAGGGCTGCGTGGTGTGCCCGTGGCACGGCTCGACGTTCCGGCTGGCCGACGGCGCGGTCGTCCACGGCCCGGCGACGGCGCCGATCCCGCGGTTCGCCACGCGGATCATCGACGGCGTACTGGAGGTCAGCCTGCCGGACGCCGGCTGACCCGCTAGCGCCGGCGTTCGATCAGCGGCGGCAGGCCGTTGACGACGTCGTTGACCGGCTCACCCGCCGTCGCCCGGCGGACGTTCTCGACGACGTTCGCGATCAGCCGGGCCTGGGCCTGCGCGCTTGCGCCGGCGGCGTGGGGTGAGAGCAGCAGCCGGTCCTCGCCGCGCAACGGTGAGTCGGCGGGAAGCGGCTCGGTGGCGAAGACGTCGAGGGCAGCGCCGGCGATCCGGCCGTCGCGCACGGCCGCCAGCAGCGCCGCCTCGTCGACGATGCCGCCGCGGGCAGCGTTCACCAGCATCGCGCCAGGCGGCAGCAGCGCCAGCTGCTGCTCCGAGATCAAGTTGCGCGTCTCGGGGCCGAGCGCCACCACCACGACCAGGACCTGGGCATGCGCCAGCAGCTCGTCGAGTGGCAGCCACCGCGCGCCGCCAGCGGCCTCTGGCGGCCGCTGCGTCCGGCTCCAGTGCGCCACGTCGCAGCCCAGCGCCACGAACCGGCTGGCGCACTCCCGGCCGATCGGACCCATTCCGATCACGCCCACCCGGCGACCGGCCAGCTCGCCGCCGCCGCGGCGCGCCAGCTCCAGCTGAGGCCATCGGCCGGCCCGCAGCTCGGCGTCGGCGTACGCCAAGGAGCGCAGCACCGCGAAGGTCGCGCCGACGCACCACTCCGCGACGCTGACCGCGTTGGCCGACCCGGCGTTGGCCAGCGGTACGCCGGCCGCGGTCAGCGCCGGCGCGTCGATGGCGTCGACGCCAGCGCTCGGCTGCTGCACGAACGCCAGTCGCCGCGCGGCCGCGATCACGCCGGCGTCGAGCGCCAGCCCGCCGCTCCAGTCACCGAGCACGATCTCGGCGTCCTCGGCGGCCGCGGCGACCTCGGCGGCGGTGCGTTCGGCGGGCACGACCAGCTCGACCGGCACGTCGGCGAACAGCGCGGTGAGCAGCTCGACCGGCAGCGGCGGCAGCGCGAGCAGCTTCCAGGGCGGGGCGGCGGCGGACATCCCGCCGATCGTGCCAGAAAACCGCTCACCACATCCGTCCCACTTGTCACATGCGTCACAGCAGGGCTATCGTGACCGCTCGCGGCTAGCCCCTCTTCGGGAGGACACGCAATGCGTCGTCTTGCTGCGGCCCTTCGACGTCTCGGTTCGCTGATCTGGCGGCGGCGGGTGATCGCGCTGCCCGTGTTGCTGGCGGCCGCGGTCACCGCGTCCGCGTCCGGGTACGCGCTGATCACGGTGCGACCCGGTGACACGCTCTCGGCGCTCGCCGCGCGCTACCACACGACGGTCGCCCGGCTGATCGCGCTGAACCACCTGCCCGGCAACGGCGACCTGATCTACGCCGGCAGCCAACTGCGGGTGCCGGGCGCTGGCCACCACCATCACCGTCACCACCATCACCACCGGCAGGTCGCGCACTACACCGTGCAGCCCGGCGACACGCTCTACGGACTGGCGGCGCGGTTCCACGCCAACCCCGCGGTGATCGCCCGCCGCAACCACCTGCCGTCGTCGTTGGTGATCATGATCGGCCAGCGGCTGGCAATCCCCCACCACCGCCACCACGGCCACCACCGGCGGCATGCCGCGCACCACCGCGTCGGCGGCGGGGGCGGCCGCGCGTTCCGGCAGGAGCGGCGCATCCTCGCCCACCACGCGGAGCCGTCGCGCAACGCGGTCGCCGGCCTGATCCGGGCCACCGCCCAGCGCTGGCATGTCGATCCGCGGCTGGCGCTCGCGATCTCCTGGCAGGAGGCCGGCTTCAACATGCGCGAGGTGTCGGCGACCGGCGCGATCGGCGCGATGCAGGTCATGCCCGGCACGGCGCGGTACGTCGCCGCCGACATCGTGCACCGCCCGCTGAACCTCTACGACGCGCAGGACAACGTGACCGCCGGCGTGGCGCTGGTGGCGGTGCTGGTGCGCGAGGCATCGTCGGAGCGGCAGGCCGTCGCGGGCTACTACCAGGGCCTGCAGTCGGTGCGCGACCACGGCATGTTCCGCAGCACCCGGCAGTACGTCGCCAACGTGTTGGCGCTCCGCGACCGCTTCTAGCGCGCCCTCATGGCCAGCCGACCTTCCGCTCCTACACTCTCGCTGATGGATGCGACGCCGGGCGATCCGATGCTCGGCCGCTTGCTCGACGGCCGCTACGCCGTCGAGGCATTCATCGCCCACGGCGGCATGGCGTCGGTCTACCTCGCCACCGACAACCGGCTGGAGCGGCGGGTTGCGGTGAAGGTGATGCACGCGCATCTCGCGGACGACCCCGAGACCGCGGCGCGGTTCCAGCGCGAGGCCCGCTCGGCCGCCCGGCTGTCACACCCGGACATCGTCGCGGTCTACGACCAGGGCACCGAGGGCGGCCGCGCCTTCCTGGTGATGGAGTACGTCGCCGGAGCCAACCTGCGGGAGGTGCTGCGCGACCGCGGCCGGCTGCGCCCCGGGCAGGCGGTCGCGGTGATGGATCACATGCTCGCCGCGCTTGCCGCCGCCCACCGCGCGGGCCTGGTGCACCGCGACGTCAAGCCCGAGAACGTGCTGGTGACCGCCGACGGGCGGGTGAAGGTCGCCGACTTCGGGCTCGCCCGCGCGGTGTCCGGCACCACGGTCACGACGACCGGCGCGATCCTGCTGGGCACCGCGGCGTACCTCGCGCCCGAGCAGTTCGAGGACGGCGTCGCCGACGAGCGCTCCGACGTGTACTCGGCCGGCATCGTGCTCTACGAGATGCTGACCGGCGCGCCGCCGTACAGCGGCGACAGCGCCCTCGCGGTGCTGCGCCGGCACGTCACCGAGGCCGTCCCCGCGCCGAGCGCGCGGGCGTCGGAGATCCCGCCGCAGCTCGATGCGCTGGTCACCTGGGCCACCTCGCGCGACCCGCGGCAGCGGCCGGCCAACGCCGGCGAGTTCCACGCCTCGCTGGTGGACGTCCGCGACCGGCTCGCCCTGCACGACGGCGTGCCCGGCCTGCCGGTCGCCGCCACGTCGCGGATCGGCGCCGCCTCCACCGCGGTGCTCAGCGGCCCGCCGTCGACCCAGATCGGCGATCGCCCCGACGACACGCTCGACGGCCTGATGGGGGGCGGACCGCCGCCGCCCGGCCGGGTTCGTCGCCGGCGGGGGCCATGGCTGCTGCTCGCACTCGTGGCCGCGATCGCGGCCGCGGTCGTGCTCGGCTGGTGGTTCGCGGTCGGTCGCTACACCCACACGCCGAGCCTGCTCAACAAGACGAAGTCGGTCGCCGAGACCCAGCTGAAGGCGGCCGGGCTGCACGTCAAGTGGCTGCCGTCGGTGCACAGCGCGACGGTGAAGGCCGGTCGGGTGGCGTCCGAGTCGCCCGGCCCGGGCGACCGGATCGGCAACGGCGGCACGGTCAAGCTGCGGCTGTCGTTGGGCCCGGTGACCCACCCGGTGCCACGGACGGCCGGCGACACCGTCGGGCAGGCGCAGGATTCGCTGCGAGCCCTTGACCTGCACGTGAAGCAGACGGTGCATCGCTTCAGCACGTCGGTCGCCAAGGGCCGAGTCGTCGGCACCGAGCCCGGCGCCAACACCACGGTCAACGCCGGCGACGGTGTCACGCTGATCGTCAGCAAGGGACCGCAGCTGATCCCGGTGCCGCCGGTCGACGGCCAGTCGGCGAAGGACGCGATCGCCGCGCTGCACGGCGCCGACTTCGCCGTGAACCGGGTCGACGCCTTCAACGACCAGGTCCCGGCCGGCCAGGTGATCTCGTCCTCGCCGCGGCAGGGACACAACGCGGCGAAGGGCTCGACCATCACGCTGACCGTGTCGAAGGGCCCGCAACTGGTCGCCGTACCGAACGTCGACGGCCTGCCGATCGGCCAAGCGGTACGCCGCATCCATGACGCCGGGTTCAATCCAAACCCGAAGCTCTTCGCGCCGGGCGGTCCACAACAAGTGTTCCGCTACAGCCCATCGAGCCCGCAGCCGAAAGGCACGACCATCGAGCTCGACTACTACTGAGACCGGCCAGCCACCGCGTCCGTGGGCTCGCGCGGACAGGTCAGCGACGCCAGCACGCCACCGCCAAGGCACCCGAACACGGCAAGCAGCAGCACCCACTCGGGCACCGTCCAGACCGGCTCCAGGCACAACGCGACACCGATCAACCCGAGCAGCGCACCGAGCGCCTTGGCGAGCTGCTCGAGCCGCTCCAGCGCCACGATTAGCAGGTCGAACATCGGCCGGAGCCCGAGCACGGCGAACACGTTGGCGGCGACGATCACGAACGGCTCGCGGGTGACGGCGAACGCCGCGGGCACGGAGTCGACGGCGAACACTAAGTCGGCCACGGCCAGTGCCACGAGCGCAGCGGCCGCCGTCGGCACCCGGCGGCGGCGCAACCACGAAACCAACCGCGGCGGTCGCGCCGGGTCGTCCTTGGCCAGCACCATCCGCACTCCGGCTATCAGCAAGATGACGCCGAAGCCGACCAGCGCGCCGTGGAGCTTGGACACGACGGCCAGCCCGCCCGCGATCAGGCCGAGCCGCAACAGCAACGCGAGCAGGATGCCGCCGGACAGCACGCGTTGCCGGGCCTCACCCTCGACCGCGAACGCCGACAGCACGACGGCGAACACCGCGACGTTGTCGATCGACAGCGACTTCTCGAGCAGGAAGACCGTGAGATACCGACCCGCATCACCGCCGCCGGCGAGCCCGGCGATCGCCCCGGCGAAGGCAACTCCGGCCACCGTCCAGCCGATGGTCGCGACCACGGCGTTACGCAGTCGCTGACGGCGGTGGCGGGAGGCCAGGACCAAATCGACGGCGAGCGCCGTGCCACCGGCAGCGACCAAGATGAGCCAGCTGACCATCGCCGACAACGCGACCTCCAGGGCCGCCGAGGCGGCCATCTGAAGGTCTCTCCGGCCGGCCCTGACAGCCGGCCGACGGCGCCGGATCCGGACACCGGACCGCGTTGACGACGCCGCCGCGAGGGATACTCCCCTTCGGCGATCAGGCTAGCCGAGATTCCTGAAGAGCCGCTCAGCATGACGGCCGGAGGAGCCCGCGATCACCAGTCACGTCGCCGGCGAAAACTCCGTCGCCGCCCGCCGGCGCACCGCCCGGCTCGCGACCCTCGCCCTGGTTGCTGTCTGCGCGATCTGGGGCTCGACGTTCGTCGTGGTCAAGCACGCGGTCGAGCGGATGCCGGTCATGGACTTCTTGGCCTGGCGGTTCGCCATCGCCGCGCTTGCCATGGTGGCCGTACGGCCCACCGCGGTTCGGCGGCTGAACCGCCGCGGTCAGCGGCTCGGCATCGTGCTCGGGTTGGCGCTCGGCGGCGGGTACGTCGCGCAGACCGTCGGGCTGCAGCACACGCCGGCCACCGTCTCGGGTTTCGTGACCGGGCTGTTCGTGGTGTTCACGCCGCTGTGCGGCGCGGCGCTGCTCCGTCGAACCGTCGGACCGCTGGTGTGGCTCGCGGTCGGATTGGCGACCGGCGGCCTCGCATTGCTGTCACTGCGCGGCCTGTCGGTCGGCGAGGGCGAGGCGATCACGCTGCTGTGTGCGATCGCGTTCGCGTTGCACATCGTCGGGCTCGGCGAGTGGTCGGCGTCGTACGACGCAGCCGGCCTCGCCATCGCACAGCTGGCGACCGTCGCGGTCATCTCGATCGTTGCCGCCGCACCGGACTCGCTGGCGCCGCCCCCCGACGCCGGGGTGTGGGGCGCCATCCTGCTGACCGCACTGGGGGCCACCGCCGTGGCGTTCCTCGTGCAGACCTGGGCGCAGGCCCACCTGCCACCGTCGCGAGCCGCGGTGGTCATGACGATGGAGCCGGTGTTCGCCGGCGTGTTCGGCGTGGCCTTCGGCGGCGACGCGCTCAGCGCTCGGACCGTGGCCGGCGCGGTCCTGGTGCTCGCCGCGATGCTGACCGTGGAAATCGGCCCGCAGGGCGGGATGGATGCGCTGGCGGAGCGTTTCGAGTAGAGTCTGCGACGTGACGCGCTGGTTCTTTAGCTATGCCTCCGGGCCCGGGCACTTGCTCGGTCGGGTGGAGTAGCAGCGCGCTCCGCACACGACGAGCCCCGGGCAATCCGCCCGGGGCTTTTTTGATGGCCGAGGAGACGAAACGATGGTGGTGGTCATGGCCGCAGACGCGACCACAGAGCAACTCGACACGGTGGTGCAGACCGTCGAGGCTGCGGGCGGCTCCGCCTTCGTCAGCCGCGGCGTGCATCGCACGATCGTCGGACTGGTCGGCGACATCGAGCGGTTCCAGGAGCTGACGCTCGACGCCCTGCCCGGCGTCAGTGACGTCATCCGGATCTCCGCGCCGTACAAGCTGGTCAGTCGCGAGAACCATCCGCACACCTCGACCGTCTCGGTCGCCGGGGTGCCGATCGGTCCCGGTCACTTCACGCTGATCGCCGGACCGTGCGCGGTCGAGACGCCGGAGCAGACCATGGCCGCCGCGGTGATGGCGCGCAAGGCCGGCGCCAGCTTGCTGCGCGGCGGTGCCTTCAAGCCGCGCACTTCGCCGTACGCGTTCCAAGGCCTCGGCGAAGCCGGCCTGAAGATCCTGGCCGAGGCGAAGGCGGAGACCGGACTGCCGATCGTCACCGAGGTGGTCGACGCGCATGACGTCGACCTGGTCAGCGAGTACGCCGACATGCTGCAGATCGGCACCCGCAACATGCAGAACTTCGCGCTACTGCAGGCGGTCGGCAGCATCGGCAAACCGGTGATGCTCAAGCGCGGCATGAACGCGACCATCGAAGAGTGGCTGATGGCGGCGGAGTACATCGCCCAGCGCGGCAACCTCGACATCGTGTTGTGCGAGCGCGGCATTCGCACCTTCGAGACGGCGTACCGCAACACGCTGGACATCAGCGCCGTCCCGCTCGTGCACTCGTTGACGCACCTGCCCGTGATGGTCGACCCGTCTCATGCGGGCGGCCGGCGCGAGCTCGTGGTGCCGTTGGCGAGGGCGGCGATCGCGGCCGGCGCGGACGCGGTCATGGTCGACCTGCACCCCGAGCCGGGCTCCGCGCTCTGCGACGGGCCGCAAGCACTCGTCGACGTCGACCTCGACGCGCTGTCCGCGGCGGTGCGGGAGCTGCCGCCGCTGCTCGGCCGCAGCCTGGTGCAGCCGCAGTGACGGAGTCGCTCTCAGGCTGAGAGCACGCCCCGGAGCACGGCCAGCGCTCGCTCGATGCCGTCGTCGTCGACGTCGAGGTGGGTGACCAGCCGCACCCGGGTCGGCGCCACCGGCGAGACCAGCACGCCGTCCGCGCGACAGCGCTCGGCGACGGTCGCCGCGTCGAGGCCGGTGCCGGCGAGGGCGAGCAGCACGATGTTGGTTTCGACCTGCTGCGGATCGACCAAGCCGGACCGCACGCCCGCCAGGCCGTCGGCCAATCGCCGCGCCCGGGCGTGGTCGTCCGCCAGCCGGTCGACGTTGTGCCGCAGCGCATAGAGCCCGCCGGCGGCGAGGATGCCGGCTTGGCGCATGGCGCCACCGACCTGGTGCCGCAACTCGCGCGCCGGCTCGGCCATGGCGGCGTCGGCCATCAGCACGACCGAGCCGACCGGTGCACCGAGGCCCTTGCTCAGGCACACCGAGAGGGTGTCGAAGTGTGCGGCGTACGCCGGCAGCGGCACGCCGCTCGCGACGTGCGCGTTCCAGATCCGCGCGCCGTCACAGTGCAGTCGCACCCCGGCGGCACTGGTTGCCTGCCGGATCGATGCCAGCTGGTCGAGCGGGTAGACCGCGCCGCCACCGCGGTTGTGGGTCTGCTCGACGGCGACCGCGCTGGTCGGCACCGCGTGGTAGCCCGCCGCCCGAAGCTGCGGTGCGATGTCATCGGCGGTCAGCAGGCCGCGCTCCGCGACCACGGTCCGGGTCTGAATGCCGCCGTGCAGCGCCAGCCCGCCACCCTCGTAGGTCACCAGGTGCGCGTCGGCGTCGGTGAGCAGCTCGCCGCCCGGCGGGCAGAGCAGCCGCACCGCGATCTGGTTGCCCATCGTGCCGCTGGGCACGTACATCGCCGCCGCGACATCGAACGCCTCGGCCATCGCGGCTTCCAGCGCATTGATGCAGGGGTCTTCGCCGTACACGTCGTCACCGACGTCGGCGGCGGCCATCGCCTGCCGCATCTGCTCGCTGGGGCGAGTGACGGTGTCACTGCGAAGGTCGACGAAGTCGCGCAAGCTCTGCTCCCGTGATCGTGGCGCCGCCATAAGGTAATCCGCGTGCCTCGCGACGTCGTCGCCCTCGTCTCGGTGGACGACTTCGTCAGCGTCGTCCGGGTCTACGCCGACCGGGTCAACGACCTGCTGCGACGAAGCGGCGTGCCGGCGCCGGAAGCGGTGGAGGTGTGCGAGACCCACGCCCACGGCCTGCTGGACGCGGTGGTCAACGCCCCGGAGACGGTGGTGGACCTGGCCGGCTGGTGGTTCGGCCGGACCATCGAGCTGATCGGGCAAGCGGTCGACCCGACGGCGGCGACCGGCCGCAGCGAGTCGGGCAGCGTGTTCGCCGGCAGCGACACCGAGGAGCTGACCCGCGCGGCGCTAGCCGAGCTGCCGGATGCGGAGCGGCTCGCCGTGGTCCTGCGCGATGCCTACGACCTGCCGTCGCAGGCGGTCGCGGTCGCTCTCCGGCGCGACGAGGCGACGGTGGCCGACCTGATCGCGGTCGGCCGGATGCACCTGATCGCGGCGTACGACGACGTCCGGCCACCGGATCTCGGTGGCCACACCGGCCGCACCACCGTCGACCTAACCACCCTCAGCCGGTACGCCGAAAGCACGCTGCTTCCCGTGCGCGCGACCTCGCTGCGCCGCCACCTGACGACCTGCCCGGCTTGCGACCAGGTGGTCGAAGCGCTCGCGCGCGCCCGCCGGCTGGCCGCCGGGCTGCCGATCGTCGCGATGGCGGACGAGGACCGCGAGTTGCTGATCGACGAGATCACGGAACGTGCGGTCGTGGTGCTGCCGAGCCACAACGCGGTGCTGCGCGCGGTGGACGAGGACCATGACCCGAGCCCGGCTGTTTCCCCTCTCGTCGCCGCGATCGCCGTCGCGATCACGCTCGCCCTCGCGATCGCGGTCGCGGTGATCAGCCACAGCAATAGCGCGACCGGCCCGGCCTTCGGCACCTTGCCGAGCACGGGACCGACGGTGCAGCCGGCGTTCAGTGTCGAGCCGACGCGCACCCGCCATCGCTCGGCGTCGCCGAGCCCGACCGCGAGCCCGACGCCGAGCCCGACGGCGTCGACCCCGTCCCCCTCGCCGACGCCGTCGGTCACCGCGACCGGCCCGCCGCCGGGCAGCCACCCGGCCATCGCGCTCTCGCCGACCAGCGGACCGGAAGGCTCCCCGGTCACCGTGCACGGGTCGGGCTGGCCGCCCGACGACCGGGTGACCATCACCTACGCCGGCAGCAACGCCGTGACCGCCCGCGCCGACGACACCGGAAGCTTCACGGCGACGGTGACGGCACGCTCGGCGCTGTTCGGGCAGCGGCGCGTCACGGCGACCGACGGCAGCCATACGGTGACCGTCTTCTTCCGCCAGCAGTTCTGACCGGCGGCACTCAGCCGAAGAAGACCTCGACCTCGGCGTAGCGGTCGAGCGAAACCGTCTTCAGCTCCCGGGTCGCCTCCGCCAGCGGCACCCGCACGATCTCGGTGCCTTGCAGCGCGACCATCACACCACTCTCGCCGTCGTGCACCGCGTCGACGGCGTGCAGGCCGAACCGCGTGGCGAGCACCCGGTCATACGCCGTCGGTGTGCCGCCACGCTGCACGTGACCGAGCACCGTCGCCCGCGCCTCCTTGCCGGTGCGGCTGGCGATCTCGTGCTCGAGCACCGCGCCGATCCCGCCCAGCCGCACGTGTCCGAAGGCGTCCACGCCTTGGTCTTGCAACGCCATCGTGCCTTCGGCCGGGACGGCGCCCTCGGCCACGACGACGATCGGCGCGTAGTGCGACGCGAACCGGCGCTCGATGTAGTCGCAGACCTGCGCGATGTCGAATGGCCGCTCTGGGATCAGGATCACATTGGCGCCGCCGGCGAGCCCCGAGTGCAGCGCGATCCACCCGGCGTGCCGGCCCATGACCTCGACGATCAGCACCCGGTGATGCGACTCGGCGGTGGTGTGCAACCGGTCGATGGCGTCGACCGCGATCTGCACCGCCGTGTCGAACCCGAAGGTGTAGTCGGTCGCACCCAGGTCGTTGTCGATGGTCTTGGGTACGCCGACCACCCGCACGCCCTGATCGGCGAGCGCGCTCGCGACCCCGAGCGTGTCCTCGCCACCGATCGCGATCAGCGCGTCCACCCCGAGCCGGTCGAGGTTCGCCCTGATCTGGTCGACCCCACCGTCGACCTTGAGCGGGTTGGTGCGTGACGACCCCAGGATGGTGCCGCCTCGCGGCAGGATGCCGCGCGTCGTGGCGACGTCGAGCGGCTGGGTCAGCCCTTCGAGCGGGCCCTTCCAGCCGTCCCGGAAGCCGAGGAACTCGTGCCCGTGCACACTCGCGCCCTTGCGAACCACCGCGCGGATCACGGCGTTCAAGCCGGGGCAGTCACCGCCGCCGGTCAACACTCCGATGCGCATGACCAGACCCTAACGATGGCCTCTACCCTGCTCCCCCATGGCGATCCTGGCGATCGACGCCGGCACCACCGGCGTCACGGCCTTGGTCGTCACGGCGTCCGGTGACGTCGCGGCCCGCGGCTACCAGGAGTTCCCGCAGCACTTTCCGGAGCCGGGCTGGGTCGAGCACGAGCCGGAGGAGATCTGGCAGGCGACGCTGGCGGCCGCCCGCGCGGCGATCGGGCGGCACACCGGCGAGCCGCTGCAAGCCGTCGGCATCACCAACCAGCGCGAGACCGCCGTGCTCTGGGACCGTCGTACCTTGGCCGCGCCTCGCCGGGCCATCGTCTGGCAGGACCGGCGCACCGCTGCGCTCTGCGAAACCCTGCGCGCGGCGGGCCACGAGCCGCGGATCAGCGAGCTGACCGGGCTGCGCCTCGACCCGTACTTCACCGGCACCAAGCTGGCCTGGCTGGCCGAGCAGGACGACGCCTCCTGGCCCGGCGTCCGGGCCGGCAACGTGCTGCTCGGGACCGTCGACGCGTACGTCGTGTCGCGGCTGACCGCCGGCCGCGTCCACGCCACCGATGCGAGCAACGCCAGCCGGACGCTGCTGTTCGACATCGGCGCCGGCGAGTGGAGCGACGAACTCTGCGACCTGCTGCACGTGCCGCGGACGGCGCTGCCCGAAGTCCGGCCGTCGTCCGGCAACTTCGGCCGCACCGATCCGGATGCGTTCCTTGGTCTCGACCTGCCGATCGGCGGCGTGGCAGGCGACCAGCAGGCCGCGTTGTTCGGACAGGCCTGCTTCGACGTCGGCCGCAGCAAGTGCACCTACGGCACCGGGTCGTTCGTCCTCGCGAACACCGGACGGTCGATCGTTCGCTCCGACTCGGGCTTGCTCACCACGGTTGCTTGGGACATCGGCGACGGCTTGGTCTACGCGCTCGAGGGCGCGATCTTCGTCACCGGCGCCGCCGTGCAGTGGCTCCGCGACGGCCTCGGCATCATAAGCCAGGCGCCCGAGACCGAAGCACTCGCCCGGACCGTCCCGGATGCCGGCGGTGTGGTCTTCGTCCCCGCGCTGACCGGCATGGGCGCGCCGCACTGGGACCCAAGCGCCCGCGGCGCCATCTTCGGCATCACCCGCGGCACCACCCGCGCGCACCTGGTCCGCGCCACCCTCGAGGCGATCGCCTACGAGGTGCGCGACGTTATCGAGGTGCTCACCCGGGACGCCGGGATCGACCTTCCGGAGCTGTCGGTCGACGGCGGCGCCGCGGCGAACGACCTGCTGTGCGAGCTGCAAGCCACCGAGTTGCAGCGACCGGTACGCCGGCCGAAGGTCGCCGAGACGACCGCGCTGGGGGCGGCGTTCCTCGCCGGCCTCGCGATCGGCATGTGGTCGTCGACCAGTGAGCTCGCCGAGACCTGGCAGCTCGACCGCCGCTTCGAGCCGGGCCGGCGCGACGACGCCGGGTACGCGCGCTGGCACGACGCCGTGCGCCGCAGCCAAAACTGGGACCGGAACTAGCTGGCGTCGCGCTCTGCGCGCTAACTGGCGTCGCGCTCTGCGCGCTAACTGGCGTCGCGCTCTGCGCGCTAACTAGCGTCGCGCTCTGCGCGCTAACTAGCCTTGCGCTCGGTGCCGTAGGGCGCGTCGGCGACCAGTGCCTCGTGGGCGGCGGCACGCGCGTCGGCGATGTCTTCCTTCGCCTTGCTGGCGTAGGTGTCGACGTACTCCTGGCCTGACAGCTGCATCAGCTCGTACATGATCTCGTCGGTGATCGACCGCAGCACGAACCGGTCGTCGGCCATGCCGGCGTAGCGGGAGAAGTCGAGTGGCTTGCCGATCCGGATGCCGACCCGCATGATCCGCGGCATCACCTGGCCGGGCGGCTGGATGTCGAACGTGTTGACCATCGCGACCGGGATGACCGGCACGCCGGCCTCCAGGGCGATCCGGGCGATGCCGGTCTTGCCGCGGTAGAGCCGGCCGTCCGGCGAGCGGGTGCCTTCCGGGTAGATGCCGAGCAGCTCACCGCGGCCAAGGATCTCCAGCCCCTTGCGCAACGCCGCGTCGCTGGCGCGCCCGCCGCTGCGGTCGACCGGC
>DASZPL010000040.1:0-1830 GCA_035550315.1 Mycobacteriales bacterium
CCGGATGGGCCGGGCCGGGCGGGACTGGGTGATCGAGACGTGGAACTGGGACCTGCTCGCCGCCCGGCTGCTCGACGCGCTGGCGAGCCAACCGGTTGCGGAGGTGGCGGCGTGACCTCCGACCAGGCGCGACGGTGCCGCCGCATCGGCCTGGTGCTGCTGCAGCTGGTGTGCCTGGCACTCGCGATCTGGCTGCTCGTGGTCCCTCAGCTGCAGCACTCGAGCCGGTCGTTGCACCTGCTCGGTGACATCGACAATGGCTGGATCCCGGCCGGCGTGCTGGCCGAGGGCGCGTCACTGCTGGTGTTCGCACTGGCGACGCGGGCGCTGCTGCGCGACAGCGGCCGGCCGGCGCTGCACCGGGTGCTGCGGATCGACTTGAGCAGCATCGCGCTCAGCCACTGCCTCCCGGGTGGGTCAGCGGCAGGTACGGCGCTGGGCTGGCGGTTGCTGACCCTCTCCGGCGTCCCGCCGGCCGAGGCGGGGTTCGCGAAGGTGGCGCAGGGCGTCGGCTCCGCTGTCGTGCTGCAGGCGCTGCTCTTCGTCGTACTGGTGCTGGCGTTGCCGGTGCAAGGCATCTCGCAGTGGACGCTGTATCCCGTCGTCGCGGACCTGAGCCTGATCGTGCTGACCGTGGCGATCGGGCGGATGCTGCGCCGGCCGAAGTGGCAGCGCCGGCTGCGGCGGGCGCTCGCCCGGCCACCCGACCATCACCGGTTCGCCGCGCCCCGCACTGCCTTGGCGCGCGCGGTGCACGCGATCGAGCAACAGGTCGTGATCGCGTTCTCGGACCGCAGGCGGCTGGCGCGAGCCGCCGGCTGGGCGGCCGCGAACTGGACCTTTGACGGGATCGCGCTGTGGGCCTCACTGCGGGCTTACGGCCATCCGGTGAGCCTCGACTCGGTGGCGCTCGCGTTCGGCGTCGCGAACACGATCGCCTGGCTGCCGATCACGCCGAACGGCCTCGGCATCACCGAGGGCGTGATGATCCCGATGCTCGTGATCTTCGGCTGCTCTCGCTCGGTCGCGACCCTCGGCGTCCTCACCTGGCGGGTCATCGGCTTCTGGCTGCCGATCCCGCTCGGCGCCGCGGCGTACGGCTCGCTTCACGCCGGCCGGATGCGGCGCGGCGGCCGCGCCGCGGCAACCTGACGGACCTTTCGACTATGCCTCGTCGACCAGGCGGCGTACGACGGCGACCAGCTCGTCGGGGTCGAACGGCTTCGTGAGGTAGGCGTCGGCGCCGATCTGCTCGCCGTGCTCCAGGTCCGCGGACTGCGCCCGGGCGGACAGCAGCAGCACCTTGATTCTGGCGGTCGCCGGCTGCGCGCGCAGGGCCGCGACCGTCGCCCAGCCGTCGAGCCGCGGCATCATCACGTCGAGTGTGATCACGTCCGGCGCGATCTCGGCCACCCGGTCGATCGCGTCCTGGCCGTCGACGGCGGTCGCCACGTCGAAGCCTTCGAGCTCCAGGTTGACCGTGATCAGCTGCCGGATCACCTCGTCGTCTTCGACGACGAGCACCTTCGTCGGCACGGCGCCTCACGCTACTCGCTACGCACGTCCGAGTGGGCGCATGCAGACCGCCGCAAGGTAGCCTCGCTGAGGTTGCCGGCCCCCGTAGCTCAGGGGATAGAGCACCGCCCTCCGGAGGCGGGAGCGCAGGTTCGAATCCTGCCGGGGGCGCCAATGTGATGTCTCAGGACATCGGAATGGGCCGGACCTGCAACTCGCAGGTTCGGCTTACTGCTTTGAGGGGCCGGGTGGGCGGCCGGTGGGTTGATAGTCCTTGCGTGGGTCGATGATCAGGTCGCGCAGGATCTCGCCGGT
>DASZPL010000041.1:0-11047 GCA_035550315.1 Mycobacteriales bacterium
CCCGGCACCAAGGGCAGCATCGACGCGTTCGTCGCCCCGAGCCCGTGCAGCAGCAGCACCGGAGGGGCATCCGGCGGGCCGGCTTCGAGGTAGACGCTGCGGACGCCGAGCACGGTGGTGGCCTTCACCACCGGGTGGGTAACCGGTCGTGGACCGACGTCAAACGCGCCGTCCATCTGCAGCGCAAGTGCGAGGTCGCCGCGCACCGTCAGGCCGTGGTCGAGATAGGCCTCGACGCCGGAGAGTCGACCCTCGAGCACCTGCGCCAGCACCGCAGGATCGGCGCTGATGGTCGCGCGCGGGTTGCCGACCCGGCCGCGGAGCAGCCGCACCCGACCCCGGTCGAGCCGCACCGTCCAACTGCCGGCAGGGGGAGCCTCGAACACCACCGAGCCGCGCTCGTCGGCCAGCGCGAACCGGACGGCTTGATGCACCCGGGCCGCGAACAGCGCGTCGAGGTTCGGGATGGCCGCGAGGGTGCGCAGCGGCCGGCCCGTCACCATGTCGTTCACGGTAACGGCGCGGCCAGCGCCCCTTCGTCAACGCGCCGGTCGAGCCAGCCGGCGATCGGCTCGATCGCCGCCGCGAGCGCCAGCAGCCGGCCCTCCTCGCCCGCCGGCGCGATCAGCTGAATGCCGACCGGCAGCCCACCCTTGGTGGTGCCGATCGGCAGGCTCAGCGCAGGCAGCCCGCAGCCGTTCCACGGCGCGGTGTACGCCGCGCAGGGCAGCATGAGGTTGATGGTGCGGGTCAACCCGCGGTCGGTGAGGCAGCCGGCTCGTCGCGGCAGGACCGGCATCGTCGGTGTCACCAGGACATCGACGTCGTCGAAGAACCGCGCCATCCGGCGGCCGAACTCCTCGCCTTCGCGCATCGCCCACGGCACGGCGCCGTCCGGCAGCCGCCGGCCCAGCCGGGCCAGCCGCCGGGTGCGGCGCTCGGTCTGGGACGAGTCGGCCAGGCCGGCGAGCTCCTGTGCCATGCCGTCCAGGTAGCGCACCGTCGTCGACATCGACAGCCGCGAGCCGTACGGCGGGCGTCGCTTCACCGCGTCGTAGCCGAGGTGCCGGAGGATGGACGATGCCCGTGCCATGGCGTCGCGGACGTCGTGCACCGGCCGGACGGGGGTGGCCGCCGCCGTACTCGTCGCGATCCGCAGCGGGCTTCCCGGCCCGGCGGCAATCGCGGCGGTCAATCCGTCGTCACCATCGCCGGCGACGGCGTCGAGCAGCGCGGCGGTGTCGGCAACCGATCTGGTCAGGAAGCCGGCATGCGACAGCCCGTTCCAGTGATCGGGGGCGGGCACGGCGCCGTACGTCGGCTTCAGGCCGACCAGCCCGCAGGCAGAGGCGGGGATCCGGATCGACCCCAGCCCGTCGGTGGCGTGCGCCGCAGGCACCATGCCGGCGGCGACCGCGACCGCCGAGCCGCCGCTGGATCCGCCGGGCGCGCGATTCAGGTCCCACGGGTTGCGGGTGATGCCGTGGGTCTGCGACTCGGTCGCGGCCCACAGCGCCAGCTCGGGTAGATGCGTCTTGCCGATCAGGATCAGGCCGGCGGCCCGCAGCCGCGCGACCAGTTCGTCATCGTCGGCCGCCGCCGGCTCCGGCGACCCCGTGCCGAACATGCTCGAGTGGCCGCGGACGTCGACGTTGTCCTTGACCGCGATCGGCACACCGAGGAGTGGTCGCTGGTCACCGTTCTGGCGGGCCGCGTCAGCGGCGGCCGCGGCCGCCCGCGCCTCCTCGGCGAACACCATGCGGAAGGCCTGCAGCCGGCCGTCGAGCCGTGCGATGCGGTTCAGCAGCAGATCGACCAGCGCGATGCTGGTCAGCCGGCCGTCGCGCAGCAGTGCGGCCTGGCCGAGGACGCCGGCGTAGGCGACCTCCGCCTCGGTCGGTGCGCTCACCTGCGGCGGGGCCTCACTCGACATCGTCGAGGCCCGGCGGAAGCTCGCCGGAAGCGCGCCGCCAGGTCGCGGCCACCCGCCGGGTGGCCGCCAGCTTGGCCAGCGCGACCGCCACCGCGGAGGCGACGGCCCAGCCCGCGGCCTCCGCCCAGCGCACGTCCGGATGCTCCGGCTTCTCCGGCGGCTCCTTGCCGGTCGCCTTGGTCCAGCCGGCACGCACCGCCTTGCGCGCGACCGTGGTGCCGATCGCGGCACCGACGGCGGTCAGTGCCTTGTAGCCGAGGCCGCCGGGCTTGTCGTCCGCCTCGTCGGCGTCGTTGTCGTGTGCCATCTACACAGCCTGACACGATGGCGTGGTGTCCTCGCCGCCAGCGTCGATGTCACCGGCGCAGGCTCGGCGGTTGGCGATCGTCGCGCAGGGGCTGGGGCGGACCCGGCGGCTCGCCAAGCCGGACCGGCGGCACCTGCGGCAGGTGCTTCGTCACACCGGGCTGCTGCAGATCGACAGCGTCAACGTGTTGGCCCGCGCGCACTACCTGCCGCCGTTCTCGCGGCTTGGCGGTTACCCGGTCGGTGCGCTGGACCAGATGGCGTGGGACCGCGAGCTGTTCGAGTACTGGGGTCACGAGGCGTCGCTCCTGCCGGTCGAGACGCAGCCGTTGCTTCGGTGGCGGATGGCCCAGGCCGAACGCGGCATCGGGATCTGGCGGGGCATCGCACGGCTCGCGCAGCAGCACGCGGACTACGTCGAGTGGGTGTACGGCGAGGTCGCCGCGCGCGGCCCGATCAGCGCGGGCGAGGTGGTCGAGGACGAGAAGCAGGAGCGGCGGTCGGATAAGTGGGGCTGGAACTGGTCGGATGCGAAGACGGCGCTGGAGTACCTGCATTGGGCCGGGCGGATCGCGACCGCTTCGCGTCGCAACTTCGAGCGGCTCTATGACTTGCCGGAGCGGGTGCTGCCGCCCGACGTGTTGGCGGTGCCTACGCCCGACGAGGCGGCGGCACATCGCGAGCTGATCCTGATCGCCACGCGTTGTCACGGAATCGGCACGGCGTCCGACCTCGGCGACTACTTCCGGATCGGCATCAAACCGGCGCAGCGGGCGGTCGCGACCTTGGTCGAGGACGGCCGGCTGGTGCCGGTTGCCGTGGCGGGCTGGCGGCAGCCGGCGTACCTATTGCCCGACACGACGATCCCCGCGCGGGTCGGCGGCCGGGCGCTGCTGGCGCCGTTCGACCCGTTGGTGTGGGAGCGCGACCGGGTGGAGCGGCTGTTCGGCTTTCGCTACCGCATCGAGATCTACGTGCCGAAGCACAAGCGGCAGCACGGCTACTACGTGCTGCCGTTCTTGTTGCGCGATCGGCTGGTCGCGCGGGTCGACCTCAAGGCCGACCGGGCGGCTCGACGGTTGCTCGTGCCGGCCGCCTGGCAGGAGGCCGGCGCGCCCGGCGACACCGCCGAGGAACTGGCCGCCGAGCTCCGCGACCTGGCCGGATGGCTCGGCCTCGACGACGTCGTCGTCGGCGAGCGGGGCGACCTCGCCGCCGCCCTGCAAAGAAGTGTTGCCCGCTAGTCCGAACCGAGCTAGCGCGCTGCCCGGATGGCGGTGCGCGAGGCTTTGATCGCCGCGGCCAGCTCCTCCGGGTGCCGGGTCGACACGATCCAGTAGGGCACCGGCGTCGGGTTGGACAGCCGCAGCATCACCGACGGCCCGACCCAGCCACGCACCACAAGGTGTGCCGCCGGGTCGGCCTGCGGGCCGAGCCGCAGCCGCGTCTGCTGCCGGTCGAGGGGTTCGGCTGAGCGGATCGCCATCACCGGCAGCTCCTGGTCGCCGGCCTGCAGCACGCCGTCGGCCAACCGCACGCGAACCCGGCCGGCCAACAGCAGCGGCAGGATGAAGAAGGCGACCAGGAAGACGGCGACCGGCACCACGACGACGTAGGTGAACCCGGATGCGATCTCGAGGCAGCCCAGCGCGACGATGCCCGCGAGCACCGGCCACCAGGACCACGGCACCCGCAGCCGCTCGTCGTGGGAAGGCATGCCGTCAGGGTAGGTCGCGCGAATCGGTAGGGTGCCGCCGGTCATGAGCGATTCCGATCTCGACGTACTCATTCGGCAGCTGGACCCCGGCCTGCCGCTGCCGAGCTACGCGCATCTGGGCGATGCCGGCGCCGACCTGGTCACCGGTGTCGACGTCGACCTCGCGCCCGGCGAGCGCGTGGTCGTGCCCACCGGGATCGCGATCGCGCTGCCGGATGGGTACGCCGGGTTTGTGCACCCGCGTTCCGGCCTGGCAGCCCGCTGCGGCATCTCGATCGTCAACGCGCCGGGCACGATCGACGCCGGCTACCGCGGCGAGATCAAGATCATCCTGATCAACCTCGACCCGGTCCAGCCGCTGCAGCTGCGCCGCGGCGACCGGATCGCGCAGCTGGTCGTGCAACGGGTGGAGCGGGTTCGCTTCGTCCCGGTCGACGAGCTACCGGACAGCGCACGCGGCGAGGGCGGCCATGGCTCGACCGGCGGGTGGGGCGATCATGGACGTGAGATGCCGGAGAGGAGCTGACGGTGTTCCGACGTCGCCGAGAGCCGGCGCCCGCCGACGGAGTCGAGGACGACTTCGACGATGACTTCGACGACCTCGATGACGATGACGCGGCGCTCGACGCGGACGACGACGGCGCGGCGGATCGGGACGCCGCCGCGGTTGCGACAACGCCGAAGGCCGGCGGCCCGTGGGACATCGAGGACGCTCCAACGGAGTGGGACGTCCCGCTGCTCGATTTCGGCGGCCTGATCGTGCCGGCCTTGCCCGGCTTCGAGATCGGCGCGCAGGTCGAGGACGAGGTCATGGTGATGGTCACCGTCACCGCCGCCGGGAGCCAGCTGCAACTGCAGGCGTTCGCGGCGCCGAAGAGCGGCGGCCTGTGGGCGGAGGTGCGCGACGAAATCGCCGCGTCGGTGCGCAACGAGGGCGGGACGACGAGCACCGCAGATGGACCGTTCGGCCCGGAGCTGCGGGCGCAGGTGCCGACCGACCAAGGACGGCAGCCGGCACGGTTCATCGGCGTCGACGGGCGGCGCTGGTTCCTGCGCGGCCTGCTCATCGGGGCCGCCGCTGCCGACGCCACACAAGCCCGGCGGTTCGAGGACTGCTTCCGCACCGTCATCGTGAATCGCGGCGGTGACGCGATGGCGCCACGCGACCTGATTCCGCTGCATTTGCCGCGTGATGCCGAGCCCGTGTCCGGAACAGGTGCACCATCGTTGGAGTTGCCGCAACGAGGACCGGAGATCACGGAGACAAGATGAGCGAGTACCGCAGCGGAGCGGAGGTGGCTCGCTTCAATGAAATCGGCGCCTCTGCATTGGCGCGCCCGATGAGGGTGCGCCAATGAGCGAGTCGGGTGGGGGGACCGGCGGGCGGCTGCGCCGGGCCGTGCGTCGGATGGCGGCGGCGGACGAGACGCTCGAAGCCGAAGACCTGCGCGAGCAGGTCGCGGCGCAGGGCGCGACCACCGTCGCGGATTGCGCGGAGCGCGATCGGGTCACCGTCGTCGGCACCGTGCGGTCGCTGACGCTGCGGCCACGCGAGGGCACGCCCGCGCTGGAGGTCGAGCTGTACGACGGTACCGCCGTCGTGACGCTGGTCTGGCTCGGCCGGCGAGAGCTCGCCGGAGTGTCAGCGGGGCGGCAGCTCCGGGCCACCGGGCGCATCACGTCCAGCGGTGGCCGCCGGGTCATCTTCAACCCCAGATACGAGCTGGTCCTGCCCGACGAGTGAGTCCGCCGGCACCCGCGTGGTCGCCAGCATCGCGTGCAACGCCGGCTCTTGATCCGGCGCGGCAACGAACATCAGCTCGTCACCGACCTCGAGCGTGTCGTCGGCGCTCGGCACGATCACCCGGCTGTCGCGCAGGATCGCGACCAGCGCGACGTCGGACGGCCACCCCATGGACCCGACCCGCTGCCCGGCCTGCGGTGCTTCCGGTGGCAGCGTGACCTCGACCAGGTTCGCCTCGCCGTGCCGGAACGACAGCAGTCGCACCAGGTCACCGACCGTCACCGCCTCTTCGACCAGCGCAGACAGCAGCCGTGGCGTGGACACGGCGACGTCGACGCCCCACGCCTCGTTGAACAGCCATTCGTTCTTTGGGTGGTTCACCCGGGCGACGACGCGGGGTACGCCGTACTCGGTCTTTGCCAGCAACGAGACGACGAGGTTGACCTTGTCGTCGCCGGTCGCCGCCACGACGACCGCGCTCTCCTGCAGCTTGGCGTCCTCCAGCGAGCTGATCTCGCAGGCGTCGGCGAGGATCCAGTGCGCACCTTGGACGGTGTCGGTCTTGAACGCCTTCTGCTCGCGTTCGAGCAGGACCACCTCGTGACCGTTGTCGACCAGCTCGCGAGCGATCGAGCGGCCGACGTTTCCGGCACCGGCGATGGTGACCTTCATTCCGACTTCTCCGGCGGCCGCGCGTAGAGCTGCTCGATCTGCTCGAGCTCGTCGCGCCGAATGAAGGCGTGCAACTGGTCGCCGTCCTGCAACGCGGTGGACTGCGTCGGCAGCATGGCCTCGCCGTACCTGGTCAGGAAACCGACCCGCAGGCCGTCGCAGGCTTCCTGAATCTTGCCGATCGACCGCCCGATCCATGCCGGGTCGTAGGCGAGCTCGACGAGGGCGAGCCGGCCGGTCGGATCGCTCCACTGACTGTGAATGCCCTCGGGGATCAGCCGTCGCAGGATCTCGTCGGCGGTCCATCGCACCGTCGCGACCGTGGGAATGCCGAGCCGGGTGTAAACCTCGGCGCGACGCGGGTCGTAGATCCGGGCGACCACGTTGGTCACACCGAAGGTCTCGCGCGCGACCCGGGCGGCGATGATGTTCGAGTTGTCGCCGCTGGACACGGCGGCGAAGGCCGCGGCCTGCTCGACGCCCGCCTCGATGAGGGTGTCCCGGTCGAAGCCCACCCCGACCACCTGGCGCCCCGGGAAGTCGTCGGCCAGCCGGCGGAACGCCGACTGGTCCTGATCGATCACGGCGACCGAGTGACCCTTTTGATCGAGGCTGTGCGCCAGGGTCGATCCGACCCGGCCGCAGCCCATGATCACGACATGCACCGGCATGACGCTACACGCCGGAACCACCGCCGTACGCTGGCCGCGTGCCTTCGTTGGGGGACCTGTCCAAACGGCTGTTCGTTGGTCGCCCGCTCCGAAGCACGCAGCTCGGCGAGACGTTGCTGCCGAAGGGGATCGCGCTCCCAGTTTTTGCCAGTGACGCGCTGTCGTCGGTGGCGTATGCCACCGAGGAAATCCTGCTGGTCCTCTCGCTCGGCGGGCTGAGCCTCATCCACTTCACTTGGTACGCCGCAGCCGGCGTCGCGTTCCTGATGCTCGTCGTGGTCGCGTCGTACCGGCAGAACGTACACGCCTACCCGAGCGGCGGCGGTGACTACGAGGTCGCGACGACCAACCTCGGGCGCACCGCGGGCCTCACCGTCGCCAGCGCGTTGATGGTCGACTACGTCCTGACCGTTGCGGTGTCGGTGAGCTCCGGCGTCGCGAACATCACGTCCGCCGTGACGTCGCTGCAGGGTCACGAGGTCGAGGTCGCGCTGGGCGTCGTGGCCGTGATCATGCTGTTGAACCTGCGCGGCGTGCGCGAGTCGGGCACGGCGTTCGCTGTTCCTACCTACGCCTTCATTTTCGGGGTCGCGGTGCTGATCACCGTCGGGCTGTCGAAGCTGGCGGTCGGTCATCACTTGAGCGCCGAGAGCTCGCACTACTCGATTCACGCCGCGCAGAGCTACACCGGGTTGGCGCTGGTGTTCATCGTGATGCGGTCGTTCGCCTCCGGATGCACGGCGCTGACCGGAGTCGAGGCGATCAGCAACGGCGTGCCGGCGTTCCGCAAGCCAAAGTCACGCAACGCCGCGACCACGCTGGCGATGCTCGGCGGGATCGCGGTCGCGATGTTCTTGTCGATCACCGCGCTGGCGATCGTCAGCCACGTCCACGTCGTCGACCCGTCGAGCTCGGCCAGCCTGGTCGGCGCACCGCACGACTACCAGCAGAAGACCGTCATCGCTCAGGTCGGCCTGGCGGTGTTCGGCAAGGGCATCGGCTTCTACTACCTGCAAGCGACGACCGCGCTGATCCTGGTGCTCGCGGCGAACACCGCGTTCAACGGCTTCCCGGTGCTCGCGTCGATCCTGGCGCGCGACGGCTACTTGCCGCGGCAGCTCTCCAGCCGTGGTGACCGGCTGGCGTTCAGCAACGGCATCCTGATGCTGGCCGGTTTCGCGATGCTGCTGATCTTCTCGTTCTCGGCGTCGCCCACTCGGTTGATCCAGCTCTACATCATTGGCGTCTTCGTGTCCTTCGTGAACAGCCAGACCGGCATGATCCGCCACTGGAACCGCAACCTGCCGCTCACCGACGACCCTGCCCGCCGCCGGCAGATGAAGCGGTCACGGGTGATCAACTCGGTCGGGGCGGTGGTGACGTCGCTCGTGCTCGTCGTCATCCTGGTGTCGAAGTTCCTGGAAGGCGCCTGGATCGCAATCGTCGCGATGGGCGTGCTCTTCACCGTGATGCGGGCGATCCGCCGCCACTACGACCTGGTCGCCCTCGAGCTGGCGCCGGGTGACGAGGACGTCGTGCTGCCGTCGCGTGTGCACGCCATCGTGTTGGTGTCCAAGCTGCACAAGGCGACGCTGCGCGCAATCAACTACGCCCGCGCGACCCGGCCGTCGACGCTGGTCGCGGTGACCGTGGCGGTCGACGACGCCGAGACGGAGGCGCTGCGCGAAGAGTGGGAGCGGCGGGAGCTACCGGTGCCGCTGCAGATCCTCGACTCGCCGTACCGCGAGGTGACCCGGCCGATCATCCGCTACATCAAGGAGATCAACCGGGCGAGCCCGCGCGACGTCGTCTCGGTGTTCATCCCCGAGTACGTCGTCGGCCGGTGGTGGGAGCAGCTGCTGCACAACCAGTCGGCGCTGCGGCTGAAGGGCCGGCTGCTGTTCACCCGCGGCGTGATGGTGACCAGCGTTCCCTACCAGCTGGCGTCGTCCGGCCGGGTGGTCGACCGGCGGCGGTCGCGGGCCGGCGACGTGCGGCTGGCTGTCGACGTCCGCTCCCAGCCGCCGCCCCCGAAGCAGGAGCCGTATTCTCGGGAGCGTGGGTGAGCTGCTCGGGGGGATCAACGGGCCGGCCGACCTCAAACGACTGGACGCCGGGCGACTACCGGAGCTGGCCGAGGAGATCCGTCACTTCCTGATCGAGGCGGTCTGCAAGACCGGCGGGCACCTCGGCCCGAACCTCGGCATCGTCGAGCTGACGCTCGCATTGCACCGCGTCTTCGACTCGCCGTACGACGCGCTGATCTGGGACACCGGGCACCAGGCTTACGTCCACAAGCTGCTGACCGGCCGGCAAGCCGAGTTCACCGAGCTGCGGCAAGGGCGCGGGCTGTCCGGCTATCCCTCGCGCGCGGAGAGCGAGCACGACTGGGTCGAGAACTCGCATGCGTCGACCGCGCTGTCTTACGCCGATGGTCTCGCCAAGGCGTTCGCGGTCCGTGGCGAGTCCGGTCGCGCGGTCGTTGCCGTGGTGGGCGACGGAGCGTTGACCGGCGGGATGTGCTGGGAGGCGCTCAACAACATTGCCGCGGCTCCCGACCGGCCGGTCATCGTCGTGGTGAACGACAACGGTCGGTCGTACTCGCCGACGGTCGGCGGGCTGGCCGCGCACCTGGCGGCGCTGCGGCTTTCGCCGTCGTACGAGCAGTTGCTCGACATGGTGCGGACCTCGCTGTCCCGCACGCCGCTGGTGGGACCCCCGATCTACGACGCGCTGCACGGCATGAAGAAGGGCCTGAAAGATCTGGTCCAACCGCAGGTGATGTTCGAAGACCTCGGACTGAAGTACGTCGGACCGATCGACGGCCACGACGTCGGCGCGGTGGAGAAGGCGCTGCGAAGCGCCCGCAGCTTCGGCGCGCCCGTGATCGTGCACTGCCTCACCGAGAAGGGCCGCGGCTACCCGCCGGCCATCGAGGACGAGGCCGACCAGTTCCACAGCGTCAGCGTGATCGACCCGGTGACCGGGCGCCGGGTCAGCACGGCGCCACCGACCTGGACCGACGTGTTCGCCGAGGAAATCGTCTCGATCGGTGCGGAACAGCCGGACGTGGTCGCGGTGACGGCCGCGATGCTGCGGCCGGTCGGGCTGTATCCGTTCGCCCAGACGTTCCCGGAGCGGGTGTTCGACGTCGGCATCGCCGAGCAGCACGCAGTCACATCGGCCGCCGGCATGGCGATGGGCGGACTGCACCCGGTCGTCTGCATCTACTCCACCTTCCTCAACCGCGCGTTCGACCAGGTGCTGATGGACGTCGGCCTGCACCGGCTGCCGGTGACGTTCGTCCTCGACCGCTCCGGCGTAACCGGCGAGGACGGCCCGTCGCATCACGGCATGTGGGACCTGTCGGTGCTCGGCATCGTGCCGGGGCTGCGGGTCGCCGCGCCCCGTGACGCGACCCGGTTGCGGCAGTTGCTGCGCGAGGCCGTGAGCGATGCGACCGGCCCGACGGCGCTGCGGTTCCCGAAGGCCGCGGTCGACGACGACATCGTGGCCGTCGACCGGGTCGGCGGCGTGGACGTGCTGCGGCGGGACGATGCCGGCGACGTGCTGCTGCTCTCGGTCGGCGCGCTCGCGCCGCTATGTCTCGACGTCGCCGAGCGGGTCGCGGCCCAGGGTCTCGGTGTCACCGTGGTAGATCCCCGCTGGGTGCTGCCGATCGACACGGCGCTGCCGGCCATGGCCGCCGCGCACGGCCTGGTCGTCGTCGTCGAGGACGGCGTCGTCGCCGGCGGGATCGGGTCGACGTTGTCACGCGAACTGCGGTCCCGCGACATCAGCGTGCCGGTCCGCGACGTCGCGCTGCCGCAGCAGTACCTCGCCCACGGCAAGCGCACCGACGTGCTCGCCGATGCCGGGCTGGCGGCGCAGGACGTCGCCCGGCGGATCGTCGAAGCCGCGGCGCGCGCGGACCTGGCAACCGCCTGAGAGCAGGGCCGGGGGGATGCGAGCACGGCTGGCGGTGGTTGCCGGTGCCGTCGTCC
>DASZPL010000042.1:0-6180 GCA_035550315.1 Mycobacteriales bacterium
CGCCCGGCCGGCGAGCGCTGCGCACCCGAGCCCAGCCACAGCGCACCCGCGGCGGCCAGCAGGCCGACCACCAGCACCGCCGTCATGGGCCCAGCGCGCGGCGCGCAATCCATCTGGTCAGCGCGACACCGATCGCGTCCAGGCCGGCAGCGACGCCGAGCAGTGCCCAACCCAGCGGCGTACGCGCCAGTAAGTCGACGGGGTGGGCCCCCATGGCTTCACCCAGCCCGACGCCGAGCAACGGCAGCCCGCCAAGCAGGGCGACGGTTGCGCGCGGTCCGGCCATCGCAGCGTCGAGGGCCGCGCGCACCGCGGCGGCGTCCTCCAACGACGCCCCGAGCCGCTCGAGCACGACGGCGATCGGCGCGCCGGCCGACTCGGTGACCCGCCAGGCCGCCGCCACGTCGCGCATCCGCTCCGCTCCCGGGACCGAGCCGGCGGTTCGCAACACGTCGGCTGCACTGTCACCGGCTGCCGCGGCGCTGCCCGCGGCCGCCAGCGCCGGGCGCAGCGGACCGGCGATGTCGACAGCCGCGGTCAACGCCTCGGCCGACGACCGGCCGGCCCGCAGCTCGCCGGCGAGCGCGAACACCACATCGACCACGGCGGCGCTGGCCTGCTCGGCGGTTCGGGCGGCCTGCCGCCGACGACGCCCGCGCGCGAGCAGCAGCCCGCCGATTACGACCACCGCGAGGCCGCCGGCGCCGAACTGCAGCCCGGCCAACGCCGTACCGCCCGCGAAGCCGAGCAGCCACCACCCCGGCCGCCGACCGCGACCCGCGGTCGCGGGGTCACCGCTCAACCGGCTCAGCCGCTCGGACCGCCGGCCGCGGGCCACGAGCACGACGCCGGCGGCTGCGGCCGCTGCCAGCCAGACCGTCACGGCCCCTCACCATCGGCGCCGAGCCGGTCGTCGAAGCGATCGGCGGCCGGCCCGCGCTGCACCTCGCCGGCTGCGAACCGGTACGCCGGAGTGACGGCGGCCAAGCCAGACGGCGCCGATTCCAGCATTCCGATGCCGCACACCCGCCGGACGCCGCGGTCGTCGCGTGCCAAGTGCACGACGGCGTCGACGGCCGCGCGCAGCAGGCTGTGGGCCGCCGGCTGGGTCACGCCGGCCGGCGCGCACAGCGCCTCGATCCGCGCGGGAAGTTGCTCGGCGCGGTTCGCGTGCACCGTGCCGCACCCGCCGTCGTGGCCGGTGTTCAGCGCGCTCAACAGGTCGAGCACCTCGACGCCCCGGACCTCGCCGACGACCAGCCGGTCGGGCCGCATCCGCAGCGCCTGGCGGACCAGGTCGTGCAGCGTGACCGCGCCAGCGCCCTCCGAGTTGGGCGGGCGGGCTTCGAGCCGGACGACGTGCGGGTGATCGGGTCGCAGCTCGGCGGCGTCCTCCACCAGCACCAGCCGGTCGCGGGCGGGCACCAGCGACAACAGCGTCGACAGCACCGTGGTCTTGCCGCTGCCGGTGCCGCCGGTGACCAGGAACGCGAGGCGGCCGGCGACCATCCGGCGCAGCAACACCGCACCCGCGGGAGGCAGCCCGCCGCCGACCACCAGCTGGTCGAGCGTGAACGTGCGTCGGGGCGGCACGCGCAGCGAGATGCAGGTGCCCTGCGGCGAGAGCGGCGGCAGCACCGCATGCACGCGGGTGCCGTCGGGGAGGCGAGCGTTCGCGTACGGCGCGGCATCATCGAGCCGGCCGCCGGCACCGGAAACCAACCGCACGGCCAGCCGGCGTACCTCCGGCTCGTCGTCGAACGACAACGCCGACCGGCGCAGCCCCGCGCCCCGGTCGACCCACACGGGACCGGCACCGTTGACGAGGACGTCGGTGATGCCCGGCTCGGCGAGCAGCGATGCCAGCGTCGCCAGCGGATCGTGCTCGCCGCAGTCGTCGAACGAGGTGGCCGTCGGGATCATGCCGCCGCTCCGACTGCGGAGAGCAGCGTCGTGCAGGCGACGGACAGCGACCCCCGGGGCCGTCGTAGCGGCGGCTCGCCGTGCGCCGCGGCGGTCCCGACCGCTTTCTCGGAACGCACTTCAGCGGCGACCATCAGGCCGAGCGCATCGCCCACCTGGCGTGCCGACAGCCGCCGAAATCCCGGGTCGCGCACCACGATAGATGGTCGCAGGCCAAGGCTGGTGAGGCCGTTGCGGACCGCGGCGGCAGCCGCTACCGCGCGGACGCTGGCCGGCACGACGAGCAGCACCGTGCCGGCGCCGCCGGCCAGCCGGGCGGTCGCGCCGTCGAGCGCCCTCGGCAGGTCGATCACCGTCAGCGGAAACCGGCGGGTCGCACCGTCGAGCACGCGGACAGCCGCAGCGGCCGGCAGCCCGGTGGCCGAGCGGTCGCATGCGAGCAGCACCAACTGGTCGCGGCGGAGGAGTTGATCGGCCGCACCAGCCCAATCGACTGCGCGCTGCCCGGCGACATCCGGCCAGCGCAGGCCCGGTCGGTGCTCGACGCCTAGCAACACGTCGAGGCCACCACCAAGTGGATCGGCGTCGATCAGCAGCGTCTCCGCGGTTCGCGCGGCGGTGAGCGCGAGCCCCGCGGCCAGGGTAGATGCGCCGCCGCCGCCGCAGCCGCCGATCACAGCGATCACCCGGCCGGGCGTCGTTGCGGGCCGGGTTGCGCCGGTGATGAAGTCGCGCAGCGCGGGGAGCGCAGCCGGCAGCTCGAGCACGGTGGTAGCGCCGACGGCGAGCGCCGCCTGCCAGGTCGCTGCGCCAGCGGGCGATCGAGCCAGCAGCGCCACCGACTCACGCCGGGGCGGGCGGACGCGGGCGACCGAAGTCGCGATGTCCTCGCCGACCAGGACCACGCCGGCGGACTGCCAGCCGGCCTCCCAGCCGGAGGCCGCCGGTGCGACTACCTGGAGTTGCCCGTCACGCCCGGCGACCGCCTGATGCGTCCAGGCGCGCAGCTCGGCGGACTCGCTGAGCAGCAGGACGGTGGCGGCCACACCGGCAGGCTGCTCGGGCAGGGCGGCGTCCGGTGCCTGCAACGACCGACTGTGGAGCCGGCGCGGCGGCACGAGGCCTGTGGAAGAACCCGGATATACGACGGCCCCCGCCGGGGGGGTAGCGGGGGCCGTCGCGGGATCCGACTCCGGGGGGGTTGAGCCGGATCGGTCTGGGTGTCGCGCATGGCGACCTAGGCTGCCTCCCCCCTCGGGCACGACTCAAAACACAGCCGGCAGAAAATTTCTAGAGCCGAGAATATCCCAGAGCGATGCAAGTGCAAACCCTGCCGCCGAGCCGGTTACGGTGTCCACGCTCAGCGCGCCGGGTAGACCGCCGACACGCAGTCCGCGCAGGACGAGGAGGGCCCAGTGGCTTCGACGAAGATGTACGGCGGCAGCGGCGCGCCGGTCACGGACCAGAGCCTCGGCGAACTCATGGCGACCGTCTCCCGCGATCTCTCCGAACTGCTGCACAAGGAGGTCGAGCTCGCCAAGACGGAGCTGGCGACGGCGGCGAAGCGTGCCGGCGCCGGGGCCGGCCTGCTCGGCGGGGCCGGCGTCCTCGGCTACTTCGCCCTCGTCCTGTTCTCGTTCGCGGCCGCCTTCGCGGTCGCGGAAGGCGGCGGCGTGCCGCTGTGGGCCGGCTTCCTGTGCATCGGCGGGCTCTACGGCGGGCTCGCCGGCGCCCTCGGCGCCCTCGGCGTACTGAACCTGATGCGACTGCGCCCGCCCACCCGCTCGATCCACAGCGTCAAGACCGACCTGGCTTGGGCGAAGCGCCCGACCACAGTGCCGCCGCGGGTGGACCTCGAAGAGCTTCGCGCCAGTCACCAATGACATGACGCCGGTCGGTCGCTGGCCGGCGGCCCGCCGCTCACCGCCGCTGGAAGAGTCGGCCGTCCTGATCGACGGCCCGTGGCGGCACCGCGACGTCAACGCCAACGGCATCCGGCTGCACGTCGCCGAAATCGGCAGCGGCCCGCTGGTGTTGCTGCTGCACGGGTTTCCCGAGTTCTGGTGGTCGTGGCGGCACCAGCTGGTGGCGTTGGCGGATGCCGGCTATCGAGTCGTCGCGCCGGACCTCCGCGGCTACGGCGCCAGCGACAAGCCGCCCCGCGGGTACGACGCGATGACGCTTTCGGCGGACGTCGCCGGTCTCGTGCGCGCCCTCGGCGAGCCGGACGCTGCCATCGTCGGGCACGACTGGGGCGGCTATCTCGGCTGGGCGGTAGCGGCGATGCATCCGGCGGTCGTCCGGCGACTGGTCGTGCTGTCGTCGCCGCATCCGCTGCAGTGGCGCCGGTTCGTCACCGATCCGGCGCAACGCCGCGCCAGCCACTACATCTACCGGTTCCAGCTCCCCTGGGCACCGGAGCGATGGCTGGTCACCGACGACGCGGTCAACGTGGCGGAGCTGTTGCGGGCGTGGGGTGGCCATGGGTTTCCGGACGCCGACACCGAGCGCTGCAACCGCGCCGCGATGCAGGTGCTCTACGTCCCGAACCGCGCGTTGGAGTACTACCGGTGGGTGATCCGGTCGCTGCCGCGTGCCGACGGGAGGCGGTTCCGCGCGGCGATGCGTCAGCCGGTGCAGCTGCCGACGCTGCAACTGCACGGCGCCGAGGACCCGTGTGTGCTGGCCCGAACGGCCCAGGGCGCCGGCCGCTATGTCAGCGCCGACTACCAGTGGCGGTTGCTCGAGGGCGTCGGCCACTTCCCGCACCAGGAGAAGCCGGATCTGGTCAGCGAGGAGATCATCCGCTGGTGCAAGGCGTAGACCGCGACCGCGACCCGGCCGGCCGGCCGCGCAACGCCAGGCCGCGCGACAGTCTCGGGCGGCCACTGCAGCGCACGGCCGCCGGATCGCCGTCGTACGACGAGGAACGCGCCTTGCCGCCGGACGCCGCCGTCGGCCGAGGCTGGCGGCTGCTGGGCGCGGGCGAAGCGTTCCGGGCACACGAGCTCTTCGAGGCGATGTGGAAGGCGGCCGCGGACGACGAGCGGCCGCTGTGGCGAGGGCTGGCCCAGTTGGCCGTGGGCATCACGCATGCGCAGCGCGGCAACGCGACGGGAGCGGCCGCACTGCTGACCCGCGCCGCAGACACGTTGTCGCCGTTCGCCGGGACTACGCCGCACGGTGTGCCGGTGGATCGGCTGAGGCGGTGGGCGGCGACGGCGGCGCAGCATCCGACACCGGAGCTTGCCGCGCCGCCGCTGCACGACTGACTGCCCGGCTCGCGCCTGCGACCCGGCGCGACTCGGGTGGGGATATCGGCTCGCTTGTGTCGGTATGTCCGTTATACTCGAACACATGTTCGACACCCAGGGCACCGTGAGTGGTGGTGTCGGCGTGCTCGCCGGCTTCGTGCCGCCCGCGGACTGGGAGCCGATCCCGGAAGAGGTCTTCGCCGAGCTGGGCCCGCCACCATGGCTGGACGAAAAGCCGACTGAGCAGCCGGACGGTGCGGAGTTCGGTGCGGCGGATCGGTTCGTGGTCGAGGCGCTGGGCCGGCCGTTGGGCGGGCAGACCTTGGAGCTGATCGCGGCGACGCCGGTGGCGGCGTTGTCGGCGGCGGGACGCACGCACGCGTTGCAGCTGCTGGAGCGCCTGGGCAACCATCTGGAGGCGGTCAAGCTCGAGCTGATCGCGGCGATCGCCGGCCCGGAACCGCAGCCGACGGGCCGGGAGGGTGGGCGGTCGGAGGATTACGCGGCGCATGAGATCGCGCTCGCCACCACCTGCAGCGTGTACGCGGCGGACGTGAAAGTCCACGTCGCCCGCGAGCTGGCCGCCCGCCGGCACGCCACCGCCGCGACGATGGCGCGCGGTGAGATCTCCTACCCGCAGGTGCGGGCGTTGTGCGAGGCCAGCTACGCCCTCGACGAGCAGACCGCCGCCCAGCTCGAAGCCGCCGTCATCGACGGCGCTGCGGTGCAGTCGCTGGCGGAGTTCAAGGCCAGCCTGACCCGCTGGGCTGCCCGGCTCGACCCCGACTGGACCACCAACGCCACCACGGCGCGGCGCGAATGCGTGGTGGAGCACACCGCCGGCCCGGACGGCACCGGGGAACTGTTCGTGCGCGGCCCGCTGGAGATCACCACCCCGATCTCGATGACCCTGACCCGCTACGCCGCCCGCCATCGCGACGAATTGGGCGGGACCGTGGCGCAGCGCAAGCTCGCCGGGCTGCGCGAGCTCGCCGAGCGCTAC
>DASZPL010000043.1:0-36706 GCA_035550315.1 Mycobacteriales bacterium
AGCGCACCGTGCGTGACCTGGGCGTGCGGAGCGACGTCGAGGAACTCATTGACGGCGCCGCACTCGTCCGCCTCGAGGTGCGCGAACGCGATCCAGCGGAGCCGGTCCACCGGCATGACCCGCTCGACCGCATCGCGCACCAGCGGGAACAGCGCCCGCATGCCGGTGTGGTAGAGCAGCGGCTCCTCGGCGTCGATCAGGAACTGGTTGAACGTGAACCCGCCGGGCGCGAGGTCGGGGATGCAGGTCGAGATCCGGTAGATCCGGTCGGCGATCTGGTCAACGGTGGTTTGCACGAGGCTTCCTCTTTCTCGGGTGGGCTGGGTCGGCGCCGTAGCAGCCGACGAACATTGCGACGACGGCGGGCAGCGCGGTGGTGAACCGGCCGGTGTGAAACGACTCCTCGGGTGCGTTGGACAACTGCTGGCTGATCACGCCCGAGATGACGATCGTCCAGTCGCGGACGACCTGCTCGAGCGGGACATCCGTGCGCAGCAGCCGCTGGCGGCGTAGCCCGTCGAAGAACTCGGTGGTCAGCGTCATCAGGTCGACCGACGCGGCGTACGCCTCGGGCGACGGCTCGTAGCCGGGCACCGGCCGCCAGAACAGCAGGTGGGAGTACGCCGGATGCTCGACCGCCCACTTCACGAAGGCCTCGCCAACCGGGAGTAAGGCGTCCCGCGCATCCGTGACGTCGGGCGCGATGTCTTCATAGGCAGCCGCCGCCACCCGCGTCGCCGCGGCAGCGCCGCGGGCGAACACCGCGTCGTACAACGCGTTCTTCGAGTCGAAGTAGACGTAGAGCGACGGCGGGCGGATGCCCATCCGGCGGGCGACCTCGCCGATGGAGAGACCGGCGACACCCTGCTCGGTCATCACGTCGACGGCGACGTCGAGCACCTCTTCGATCGTCTCGAGGCGGCGGCGCTCCCGCCGTCCGAGCACAACCGGCTCCGCCATGAGGGAGGAGCATTTCCTAATGCCATTAGGTTGTCAAGCGGCTATTAGGAGACGCCCTTCGGGGCTTGCTGCTTCATGAAGCCGAACAGGTACCCCGCGACCCGCCGCATCTGGATTTCCTCGGACCCCTCGGTGATCCGGTAGCGGCGATGATGCCGGTAGATGTGCTCGAACGGCTTGTGCCGCGAGTAGCCGAGGCCGCCGTGGATCTGCATCGCCCGGTCGGCGGCCTCGCAACACAGCCGGTTCGCCCAGTAGTTGCACATCGACACGTTGCGGGACGCCGAGAAGACGCCGTCATGGTCCATCTGCCACGCGGTCTGCCGGATCAGCGCCCGCAACATCTCGCACTGCGTCTGCAGCTCCACGAGCGGGAACTGGATCGCCTGGTTGGCGGCGAGCGGCTTGCCGAACGGCGCGCGGGTCTTCGCATACTCGATCGACTCGTTGATGCAGAACTGCGCCGCGCCCAAGCTGGACGCGGCCTGCCGGATCCGGTTCTCGTTGAAGAAGTGCTGCACCACCTGCAGCCCCCGGCCTTCGCCGCCGAAGATCGCGGAGCCGGGAACGCGGACGTCGGTCAGCCGGACGTGCGCGTGGTCGGTCGGCATGTTGAAGGTCCAGAGATATTCGACGATGTCGAAGCCCGGCGAGTCGGTCGGGACGAGGAACGCCGTGATGCCGTGGCCGTCGCCGGCGCCGCCGCTGGTGCGCGCCATGATCATGTCGAACTGCGCGGCGTGGATGCCGGTGTTCCAGGTCTTCTCGCCGTTGATCACCCACTCGTCGCCGTCGCGGACCGCGGTCGTCTCCATGTGGGTGGCGTCGGAGCCGTGCTCCGGCTCGGTGATGCCGAATGCGAAGTAGCGGCGGCCCTCCAGCAGATCGTCGATCCACTCGGCCTGCTGCGCCTCGCTGCCGTAGTTGAGCATCAGCAGCAACGCCACGTTGTTGCCGACGATCGAGTGCTCGTTCTGCAGGTCGTTGTGCAGGCCGAGGCCTCGGGTCGCGAGGTGCTCCCGGATGACCGCCATCGCGAGGTTGGACCCGTCCTTGCCGCCGTACTCCTTCGGGTACGGAAACCGGTAGTGCCCCGCGGCGTCGGCGCGGCGGCGGGCCTCACCGAGCAGCGCCTCCCACTCGTGGTTGGGCAGGCCGCCGCGCTCCCAGTCGGTGCGGGCGTCCTCGCGCCGGTGGTCGAAGAACCGGACGTTGTCGTCTTGCTGCTCGAGCGGGACGATCTCGCGCTCGATGAAGTCGTCCAGCTCGTCGAGATACGCCGACAGCTCGGCCGGCAACGCGAAGTCCATGCCGCCGTTTCCTACCGCAGATGCTTCGGATTCGCGACCCGCAGGCCGGCCTCGACCGACGCCCGCAACGCAGACAGCAACTCCGCCAGCCGGTCGTCCATGGCGCCGCTGCGGATCGCGGCGGCAAGCTCGGCGTCGTCGCCGACTCCCAACGCCTCGAGCCGCGCCGCATGGGCCGCGGCGTGCTCGGGCCCGAGGGCAAGCTCCCGGCCGAGGATCGCCATGACGTTCGCCGCAACCAGCGCGTGGAACCGCAGCCGCCCGTCGAGCGCCGGCATCACCTCGTCGCGCAAAAAGGCCTCGACCGCGTTAGCCAGCTCGACCGCGCTCGGGTACGCCGGGCTCATCGGACTGCGCCCGCGAGCAACTCGTCGAGCAGGCCGAGGGCGTCGTACTCCTGCTCGCACAGCCGTCGGCCGATCGCGGCGAGCTCGACCGACCGGTCATCACCGATGAGGTGACGGTTTGCCTGCAGGATGCAGATCACGCCCCACTTGACAGTGCCGAACAGCTCCCACCAGCGCGCCGCCTGCGGGTCGATCGCGCGCCCCGATGCCTGCTGGTACGCCGCGAACAGGTCCTGGTAGTCACCGAAGCCGCCGACCGGCGGCTCGGCGCCGAACCGCCACGCCCGCACGCACAGCCAGCCGAGGTCCTCCAGCGGGTCACCAAGGTGGACCAGCTCCCAGTCGAGGACCGCGCGGATGCCGTCGCTGCCAATGATCAGGTTGCCGTTGCGAAAGTCGCCGTGGACCACGGCTTTGCCGAACGGTTCGGGTCGATGGGTCGCCAACCAGCGAAACGCGAGCTCCAGCGTCGGGCTGACGACACCGGTCTCGGCAAACAGCGCGCGCAGGCCGTCCAGCGGGTCGACGTCGCTCAGCGACGGCAGCGCGGCCGGGTCCATCTGGTGGAGCGCGCCGAGGATCGCGCCGCACTGCGCGGCGAGCCTCGGCCGGACCTCGGCGTACGCCTCGTCCCGCAGGATCCGGCGAGCAATCGTCTCGCCGTCGACCCGGCGCATCACCAGGTAGGGGCCGCCGAGCACACTTGAGTCCGCCGCGGCCGTGAGCACCTCGGGTTCGGGCACGCCGACCCTGGCGGCCTCTCGCATCGCTGCCGCCTCGAGCATCATCACGGCGCCGTCAACGTCGTGGGCCGCGAGGCGGAGGATCAGCGCCTCGGTGCCCGAGTCGTGGACGGCGTCGAACGACCAGGTGGCCCGGCTTGCGCCGCCGGAGTTGCGTTGCAGGTCGCGGATCTCGACGCTGCCGATGTCGAGCGCGTCGGCGACGATGGTCGCGAGCCGCGGCGCGAACGCCGGCTCCTCCTGTGGCACGCCGTCATTGTCCGCCGCGCCGCGCAAACCTGCTGGTTCGGCCGGATGCCACCCTCTAGCCAGGCGAGGTCGCCATCGCGTGGAGCTTCGAGCAGTCGCCGGTGAACGGCAGGCCGAGGAAGCGCTGGAGCAAGAACGTGGTCGCCACCGGCTCGAAGTTCAGGCCCGCGATCTCGTGCGACGAGCCGTAGTAGACGGCGAGCTTCACCGTGGTGCCCTGCCGGCAGTACTCCCGTGCCAGCGCCTCGACGTCGGACTTGAGCATCACGCCGTCGCCGCGACCGTCGGAGTCACCGACGCCCATGAACAATGGCGCTTTCGGATGGCCGGGCGCAGTGCCCATGGTGACCCGCTTGATGATGCGGGCGAAGGCCGGCACCCGCAGGACGTCGCGGTAGCGCGGCTTCATCAACCGGCTGATCGTGAGCCCGGGGTAGCCACCGAGGAACGACCCGATGCACTCGTCGCTGACCTGCCGGGTGATCCGCCGGCCGTACGCCGAGAGGTACTTCGTGCGGTCGAGGTGAAACGCTCGCGACAGGCCGACGAGCACCGCCGGGATCGTCCCGGACCAGTCGCGGCTGCCGTCGACGTAGCGCAGGTTGTGGGCAAAGTTGACGGGGATGCCGCCCTCGGCGACGCCGACCAGGTTGATCCCCGATGCGTACCGGGGCGCCAGCTCGCTTGCCCAGTCGGCCGCGATCGCGCCGCCGGAGTAGCCGCTGAGCGCAACCTTCGTGGAACGCGGCACGCCGAGGTAGCGCTCGGTGGCACGGATCGCGTCCAGCGTCCGATAGCCGGACTCCTGTCCCGCGCCCCAATGCTGATGCGGGCCCTCGAAGTCGGGCATCGTCACCGTCAGGCCAAGCGCGAGGTAGTGCGTGACGAGCAGGTCCTCTTCTTCGGCCTGCTGCTCGTTCGCCGCCGTGCCGGCGTAGCCGCCGCGCACGGTGTAGCTCGGGTCGCACTCGGCGCCGAGCCCGTCGTAAAAACTGAGGTAGCCGACCAGCCGGGTCCCGAGCAGGGTGCCCAGCGGCGCCAGCACGGTGGTGACCCCGACGGCGGGACGGCCGAGCTGGTTGCGAGTGCGGTAGAGCAGCTGCTCGGCGTGCACCGGCGTGGCCAGGTTGGTGCCGAGGCTGACCGCCACGCTGCGCCGCCGGATGATCGTGCCGACCGGCAATTGCCGCAGCGGCCGGACGCCGGCGTACTTGTAGAACGGGTCCTTTGTCGGCAGCGGCAGATGACCGGCAGCGGCGCTAGGCTGACCCGCCGCAATCGTGGCGCAGCCCGCGACGATGGCGGCGACCGCCAACCGGACGCGAGACGGCCTCACCGTCGAACCTTCCCACGGCAGCCGGCGATGCCAGCAACCAACACGGGCGCTGCGGCGTCCAATGAGGGGCATGACTTTCGGAGGGGGACATGGTGGGGATTCGGCGCTCTTGGTCATGGCTGGCGGCGGCCGCGGTGGCGCTCACGGTGACGGTGCTCGTCATGCCGACCGGTGCGCACGCGACCTCGCCGGCGCCGAGCGTGCGGCTGGTCACCGGCATCAGGCACATCGACGTGCAGCGGTTCGGCAAGCGGGCGCGGCTGTTCCTGCCGGAAGTCGTCTACGTCGGGGCCACGCACGGCAACTTCCGGATCGACGCCGACCGCACGAGTGGTCACATCCAGCTGCGCCAGGTCCGGTCGACCGGTCACGGCCTGCAGACCATCCGGCTGATCCACGCGCCGGGGCCGGTCCGGATGCCCACCGGCCTGCCCGGCTTCTTGACCACGACGCTGCGCAACGCCGCCGGCAACGTGGTGGCCTCGACCCGGACCGGGTTCTGCCCGACAGCGACGTACGACGCGCAACGCATCGACCCGCACAGCCCGCCGACGCCGACCTATCCCGGCTTCTGCGGTAGCGAGTTGACGCACGCGATGGTGTGGGGCATCAACCGCGGCTGGGCGGTGCCGGTCTACCCGAACCTGAAGGCGGCACCGGACGTCGCACCCGACGGCACCTACCGGCTGACCGTCAGCATCACGCCGACCTACGCCCACCAGCTGCACGTCTCGCGCGCCGATGCCAGTCGCAGCATCACGCTGCGGCTGACGACCGAAAGCAACGGCGGCTGCGGCGACGGCTTCTGCCCAGCCGCCCGGCGCGCCGCTCGCGCGGCGCAGCCTGCCACCGCACCCGTCGCCGTCCCCCGGCCGTCGTACGGCGGGTCGACCGGGCCAGTGAGCAGCGGCCTGCCGGACCTCGCGGCCTTGCCGGCGCGCGACCTGACCATCCGCCACAGCGGAAACGGCAACGACTACCTCGGTTTCGCGGCCACGATCTGGAACGCCGGCCCCGGGACGTTCGACGTCGAAGGGTTCCGCATCGGCAGCCGCAAGACGATGGTCGCCCGGCAGTACGTCGGGCGGCACGGCCGGCTGGCGCACCCGACCAAGATCGGCAGCTTCGAGTTCGACACCCGTCCCGGCCACGACCACTGGCACCTGCGCGACGTGGCTCGCTACGACCTGCTCGACCTCAAGGGCAACCGGGTCGTGCTCAGCCACAAGCAGTCGTTCTGTCTCGCGCCGACCGACCCGATCAACCTGACCCGCCCGGGGGCGGTGTGGAACCCCGACAGCATCGGGCTGTCCAGCAACTGCCCGACCGCGCAGTCGCTGTGGCTGCGCGAGTCGCTGCCGGCCGGCTGGGGCGACACCTACGTGCAGTCCGCCGGCGGCCAGGCGTTCAACATCACCGGCGTGCCGAACGGTCGCTACCTGATCCGGGTGACCGCCAACCCGCGCGGCCGGGTGCACGAGATCACCCGGCACAACGACAGCGCATACCTGGCGATCGACCTCGGCGGCACGCCGGGCGACCGCACCGCGACCGCGATCGGGCCGGTCGCCAAACCCTGAGCGAGGCCTAGCGCTGGCGACGCGCTGCCGGCATCCACTCCGGGCCGGCGGTGGCGTCGATCCGCGCGACCAGCCGGTCGCCGACCGGCTCGACCAAATCGAGGAACTCGCGGGTGCCGGCCTCGCCGAGGTGGCGCCAGGCCCGGCTGCTCAGCTCGTCCGTACGTCGCTCGATGTCGTTCCGGAGCGCCATCCCGGCCGCGTTCACCTCGCCGTCGGTCGCCAGGCCGCGCCGCTCCAGGTCGGCCATCGCCGCGGTCAGCGCGGCGTCGTCGGCGCCCCGGCTGCGCGGGATCCACTCCTTCGGGTAGCGCAGCAGGGCGTTGTGCAACAGCCCGGCTTGGACGCCGCTGAGATCCGCCGCGGCGAGCAACGCGAAGTGGGTGTCGCCGCGCCACTCGCGGATGCAGTTCACCGCCAGCCAGCCGGACAGCAGCGCGTCGTCCGGCCGCGGCCGTTGGCGATGCGCCGCGAAGAGCACCCGCCCCGACTCCGGCAGCGCGTCGGCGGCCTCCCACAGCGCCGGCGCGAGCCCCGCCAGCCGGTCGCAGATCTCGGGCACGTACTCGCACAACCCCTCGACCACCGCTGCGTCCCGCACCTGCATGATCGCGTCGTACGTCGTGACCTGCTCCGCCTGCGTCAGGCAGGCCTCGATGAAGGCCGGGTGGATCGAGTAGAACGCCGCCGCGACCGCCTGGTGCCCGGCCGGTGCGAGCGGCGCCCCACGGCTGGTGAGGTAGTAACTGCCGCCGCCGCTCAAGCCCAGTCGCTCGTAGCCGGCCAGTGCGCGTGGATCCCAGTAGATCCAGCCGACCAGCCGGTGCGAGGCAAAGGAAGCGCGAGCGCTCAGCTCCAGCCAGTCGACGTCGGTCGCGGTCGGCATGCGGGGTTCCTATCATCTGTCAGTCCAATTGCCAATAGATTGCACGCGCCGCGGCGCCCTACGGTGAGCCCATGACCGAAGTTGCCGACCGCTATCGCCGGATCGCCGACGGCTTCACGACCCGACTCGACGGCGTCGCAGCCGACGGCTGGGACGCGGCGAGCCCGTGCGACGAGTGGACCGGCCGCGACATCGTCGAGCACGTCGTGGCGACCCATCGGCGGGTCCGCGCCGCGCTGGACGGCACCGAGGCGGAGCCGGTGGACCCGGAGGGCGACCTGCGGGCTCAGTGGCGCGCGGCCCGCGCCGAGATCGAGTCGGCGCTGGCCGATCCGGTCATGGCGACGACGGTCGTCGGCGGCATGTTCGGGGAGCAACCGTTCGAGTCGCTGGTCGGCCGGCTGTTGTGCGCCGACACGCTGATCCACACCTGGGACCTCGCCCGGGCAACCGGTCAGGACGACCGGCTCGACCCGGACGGCGTAGCCAAGGCGTTCGAGTTCCTCACGCCGATCGACGAAGCGATCCGCCGACCCGGTGGCTTCGGTCCGAAGCTCGAGCCGCCCACCGACGCCGACGAGCAGGCCAGGTTCTTGGCGTTCTGCGGTCGATCCGGCTAGCCCGCGACCGACGGCTCGTTGCCGTCCATCAGCGGCTCGAGCAGCGGCGCGAGCTGGCGCAGCTCGGAGATGTGCAACTCCGTGAGCTGACGGATCGCGCGCTCCCCGCGCGGGGTCACGGTCAGGCGCACCACGCGCCCGTCGATGTCGTCGCGGTGGCGCTCGATGTAGCCGCCGGCCTGCACCCGGTCGGCGAGCTCGACGGCGCTGTGATGCCGCAGCACGAGGTAGTTGGCGACCTCGCCGATCGTCGGCCCGCGCTCGTCCGCGTGACCTTTGATGGCAAGCAGCAACTGGTGCTGGGCGTGGGTCAGCCCGACCTGGCGAGCCTGATCTTCGCTCCACCGGTTGAATCGGCGTAGCGCCGTGCGGAACCTCAACAGCGCGGGAAAGTCGAGGTCGCCGTCCTGAGTCACCCGCACACTGTTGCAAATATCGCGCGGGTGCGCATCACTCTTCATCGGATCCGGGTACGACGGCCGATAAGGGCACAAACTCCGCGATGAGGAGAAAGTGATGGCGACCAGGAAGCAAATTTCCGCGGCCCGGCGAAACGTGCGGAAGGCACAGGCTGGCGCCCGGTCGAAGCGCAGCATCGCGAACCTGCCGAAGCAGACGCGGACCGCGCTCGGCAAGCAAGGGGCGGCCGTGGCGCAGCGCAAGCGCACCGGCGGCCGGTCTCCGGCGACGCGCTCCGAGCTCTACGACGAGGCCCGCCGGCGCAACATCCGAGGGCGGTCGAAGATGGGGCGCGACGAGCTCGCCCGCGCCCTCGGCCGGAAGTGAGCCTCGCTCAGAGCGAGGGCAGGACCTGCTCGGCGAGGAACCGGATGCCGCCGGCCTGGTCGGGCCCCATCTGGGAGATGTAGACCTCGTCGAAGCCGGCGTCGACGTACTTCTTGATCTTCGCGGCAGCGCGCTCCGGGTCCGGCCCGCACGGCACATCCTCGGCGACCTTCTCCGGCGAGGTGGCGGCGCTGAGGTCCTCAAACTGCGTCCAGGACGGCAGTTCCTGCGCGCTCTGGCCGCCGATCGCCTCGAAGCCCCACAGCCGGTACGCCGTCTTGGCCGCGTCATCGGCAGACGGCGCCCAGCAGATCTTCATCCCGCCCTGGGTCACGCCACGGCCGCCGGCGGAGCGATAGCGGCGCAGCAGCTCACCGTCCGGTTGGGTGGTCACCCAGCCGTCGCCAACCCGCGCGGCCAGCTCGGTGGAAGCCGGCCCGAAGCCGGACACCAAGATCGGCGGCGGCTGGTCCGGCAGCGAGAAGATCCGCGCATTGTCGACGGTGTAGTGCGCGCCGCGATGCGTCACGGCTTCGCCGGTCCACAGCCGGCGGATCACCTCGATCGCCTCTTCCAGCTGCTCGAGCCGGATCGGCGGTGGCGGCCAGGCACCGCCGAGGATGTGTTCGTTCAACCGCTCACCGCTGCCGACGCCGAACGAGAACCGGCCGGGTGCGAGCGACGCCACCGTGGCAGTGGCTTGGGCGATGACCGCCGGATGGATCCGGTGCGTCGGGCAGGTGACCGCGGTCGTCATGTGCAGCTCGGTCTTCGCCGCGATCGCGCCGAGCACCGCCCACACGAACGCGCTTTCCCCCTGCTCGCGTGACCACGGGTGGTAGTGGTCGGAGATCCAGATCCGGTCGAACCCCGCGTCGGCCGCCAGCTGTGCGGTGTCGAGCAGCTCGGTCGGGCTGAGCTCTTCGGCGGACAGGAAGTACCCGAAATTCGTCATGTTCTCCGGCGTACCCGCCTCATCGGCGATCAGACCGGGCTGGCCACGCCGGCTCGCTGCCCGGAGATCAATAGATCGGCGGCGCGCGCGGCCAGCGCCATGATGGTGAGCGCTGGGTTGGCCGAACCCTGCGTCGGGAGCACGCTGCCGTCGACGACGTACAGGTTCTCGATCGACCAGCTGCGCAACCGGCTGTCGACGACCCCGTCTTCGGCGCGCTTGCTCATCCGCGCCCCGCCGACCAGGTGTGCGTAACGATCGATGGTCATCAGCTCGGTCGCACCCGCGGCCTGCAAGATGTCGCGCTGCACCTGCTCGGCGGCGGTCACCACGGCACGGTCGTTGTCGCACTGGCTGTAGCTGAACCGCGCCACCGGCAACCCGAAGCGGTCCTTCTCCTCGTCGAGGGTGACCCGGTTGTCGGCCTGCGGCAGGAACTCGCACAGCGCGCCGAGCGTCGCCCAATGCACGTAGTCGCGCATGTACTCCCGGAGCGACGCACCCCAATGGTCTTGCGCCGCAACGTGTTCCGCCCAGGTGATCGGCAGCGGTGAGACGTTCTGGATGGAGAAGCCGCGCTGGTAGGGCTTGGCCGGATCGGTCTCGTAGAACGCCTCGGTGGTCAACTCGGGAGGCGGCGACTTGTACATCCGGATCTCCGCGTCGAACCGGCCGGCGACTTGCGGTGCGCCCTGCACCATGACGTAACGACCGACCTGGTCGTGGTCGTTCACCAATCCGTCCGGCCAGCGCGGCGTCGCCGAGTTGAGCAGCAGCCGCGGCGTCTCGATCGCGTAACCGGAGACGGCGACCATGCGGGCTCGTTGGAAGCGCTCGGTCCCGTCGCGGAAGTAACGCACGCCGGTCGCGCGGCCGGCATCGTCGTCCACCTCGATCCGGCTGACCATGCAGTCGGCCCGGACCTCCGCGCCATGCGCCAGCGCATCCGGCACGTGCGTGATCAGCGGTGACGCCTTCGCGTTGACCTTGCACCCCTGCAGGCAGAAGCCGCGGTAGATGCAGTGCGGCCGGTTGCCGAACCGGCCGTTGGTGATCGCGACCGGCCCGACCTTCACCGGGACGCCGAGGGCGAGGCAGCCGCGTTGCATGATCTCGCCGTTGCCACCGATCGGGTGCGGCCGATGCGGGTAGCCATGCGGGTCGCCCCAGGGCCAGTCCTCGCCGGCGACCGGCAACTCCTCCTCGATCGCCTGGTAGTACGGGCGGAGCTCGGCGTACGAGATCGGCCAGTCGGCACCGACCCCGTCGTTCGAGTACGTCGCGAAGTCCGACGGATGCAGCCGGGGCACGTACCCGGCGTAATGGACCATCGAGCCGCCGACGCCGCGACCGGAGTTGTTGGAGCCGAGCGGCACCGGATCGTCGCCGTCGATCACCCGCGGGTCGGTCCAGTACAGGTGGTGCGAACCGAACTCGTCGGAGACCCAGTCGCGGTCGGGGTCCCAGAACGGGCCGGCGTCGAACGCGACGACCTTCCAGCCGGCGCGGGCCAGGCGTTGCACCAGCGTGGCGCCGCCGGCGCCGCAGCCGACGATCGCCAGGTCGACCTCGTCGTCGTCGGCGAACCGCCGCATGTCCCGCCTCAACTGGTGGTTGGTGCGGCTGCCGTCGTTCGGTAACAGCCAGGCCGACGCGTTGCGGCTACGAACGCCGGCCATCAGTCCGTGCGCTCGGCGACGATCGGGTCGCGATCGCTGACGTCGCGGACCTCCCACGGCTCGCGCGCGTCGACGCCGGGATGCTTGTAGCCGCGCGGGTACGCCGGACCGCCGAAGCCGATCTCGTTCCAGGCGAACGGATGGCTGTAGAACGCGGTGCACGCGTAGCGGGTCCACAGGCTCCAGACGTGTTTCGCCGGCATCCCGTGCCAGTCGTCGGTGCCGCGATGGAGCACCGCGTTGAGGACCGCGGCCTGGTCGTCCTCGGCCAACTGCGCGAAGTCGCCGCCGAACGCTTCGACGGCGTCCGCGTCCAGCCCGGCAGCACTGCGCTGGAACGCCTCGCCGTCCTCGGGCATGTCGGCGTAGTGCCAACCGTCGGTTTCGGCCTCGGCCAGCCGGGCGTCGACCATCTCGACGATCGGGATCCGCGGCTCGCCGCGTTGGTCGAGCAGCCGGTCGAACAACGCGGTCATGGTCGCCTGCTCGGCGGGGGTGAAGAACCGGATCGGCGGCGGCGCGGTCAGCCGCGAGAGCACGACCGCCGCGGTGGCGTCGTCCCAGGTCGGCACCTGGCCGAGCACGTCGTAGCCGGGGAAGCGGCCCTGCTCCCCGCCGGGCGTCAGACCGACGGTCGGCGGCCGGCGGAAGCTTCGGCTCATCGCCGGCTCGACGGTCGACCGGTCACGTCACTCGCCTTCACGGCGCAAAATCGCCGCGAGCAGTCCCATGCCGCCGACCATCGTCATGAGCATCGGAGCGAGCAGCGGCGGCCCCATCTCGATGTTGTAGCGGGTGAGCCGCCAGCCGCCGGGCCGCTGCCCGATGCCACGGACATGCAGGTAGGTCCCCTGCAACCCGTTAGCGACGATCGCCGCCGACGTCACAGGCAGCACCGTCTTCGCGGCGCGCTTGTTGAGCATTCCGGCGATGCCGCTGACCAGGCCGACCGGACCGAGCGCGACCGGCAGCCACATCATCCGGTTGCCGAAGCTGGCGCGGTCGTGCTCGAAGAAGATCTCGGCCGCGGTGATGATCGCGCCGACCCCGGTGAGGGCGGACAGCGACCGCTCGAAATGGCCGGTGCGGATGTTTTTGACGGCGCGGTCGAGCAAGTGCTCGGTCTCGGTGACGACGGCCACGGTCAGTCCTTGCTGCCCGGCAGGAACTCCTGCGCCTTGAGTTTCACACCCTCCTTGATGACGTCCCAGCGGTCGGCGTCGCCACGGATGATCGACGTGGCGGCGTTCTCGATCTGCTCGAGCGTCGCGTGCGGCGGGATCGGCGGCACTGCCGGGTCGGTCATGAACTCCAGCAGCATCGGCCGGTCGGCCTGCAGCGCCTGGGTCCAGGCGTCGGCGACACCGTCCGGCGAGTCCACCTTCACGGCACCCAACCCGAGGCTGCGGGCGTAGTCGGCGTACGGGAAGTCGGGCAGCTCCTGCGACGGCAGGAACGACGGCGCACCTTCCATGGCCCGCATCTCCCAGGTCACCTGGTTGAGGTCGTCGTTGTGCAGCACCGCCACGATCAGCCGAGGGTCGCTCCATTCCTTCCAGTACTTCGAGATGGTGATCAGCTCGTTGATGCCGTTCATCTGCATCGCACCGTCACCGACCAGCGCGATGCAGGGCCGGTGCGGATTGCCGAACTTGGCGCCGATCACGTACGGCACGCCCGGCCCCATCGTCGCCAGCGTCCCGGACAGCGAGCCGCGCATGTCGCCGTGCAGCTTCAGGTGCCGGGCATACCAGTTGGCCGATGAACCGGAGTCGGCGGCGAGGATCACGTCGTCGGGCAGCCGCGGGGACAGCTCGGCGAAGACCAGTTGCGGGTTGATCGGGTCGGCGCCGGTGTGCGCCTGCCGGTCCATCACCTGCCACCACCGCGCGACGCCGGCCTCGATCTTCTCGCGCCAGTCACGGTCGGTCTTCCGCTCGAGCATCGGCAGCAGCTGCTTGAGGGTCGCCTGGGCATCGCCGATCAGGTTGACCTCGTACGGATAGCGCATCCCGATGAAGCGGCCGTCGATGTCGATCTGCACGGCGCGCGCCTGCCCGAACTTCGGCAGGAACTGGGTGTACGGGAAGTTCGACCCGATGGTGAGCAGCGTGTCGCAGCCCATCATCAGGTCGTACGACGGCCGGGTGCCGAGCAGGCCGATCGCGCCGGTGACGAACGGCCACTCGTCGGAGATGACGTCCTTGCCGAGCAGCGCCTTGGCGATGCCGGCGCCAAGCAAGTCGGCGACGTCGACGACCTCGGCGCGCGCCGCCCGCGCACCCTGGCCGACCAGGATCGCGACCCGCTCGCCGGCGTTGAGCACGTCGGCGGCGTGGCCCAGCTCGGCCTCCGACGGCACCAGCTGCGGGCTCGTCATGCCGAGGCTGGACGGCACCATCTTGAAATCGTGGGTCGGCGCGGAGTACTCCAGCTCCTGCACGTCCGCCGGGATGATGATCGCGGTGACGCAGCGTTCGGCGACGGCGATCCGGATCGCGCGGTCGAGCACGTTCGGCAGCTGCTCCGGAACGGTCACCATCTGGCAGTACTCGTTGGCCACGTCCTTGAACAACGTGAGCAGGTCGACTTCCTGCTGGTAGGAGCCGCCCATCGCGCTGCGGTTGGTCTGCCCGACGATCGCCACCACGGGTACGTGGTCGAGCTTCGCGTCGTACAGGCCGTTGAGCAGGTGGATGGCGCCGGGACCGGAGGTCGCGGTGCAGACCCCGAACCGGCCGGTGAACTTCGCGTAGCCGACCGCCTCGAACGCGGCCATCTCCTCGTGCCGCGCCTGGATGAACCGGGGCTGGTTGTCGGCGCGGCCCCACGCTGCGAGCAGGCCGTTGATCCCGTCGCCGGCGTACCCGAAGACGAGATCGACGTCCCATTCACGCAGTCGTTGCAGCAAATAGTCGCCGACCGTGGGCATGGCAGACCTCCGTTGGAGCCATTGGTTCGCTAGTCCCATGCCCGCAGTGCGTGCGAGTTAGACCTGTCTAGGTCTCCGGCAACTCCGGCGGTGGGAAGCACACGGCGCAAAAGTCCGCGCCGAACGGCGTGAGCAGGATGCTGCGCCGCACGGTCCGGCCGCGACCAGCCTGCTTGAGTGCCGCAGCGACGTCCGGCTGGGCCTCGAGCACCTGGTAGCGGGTCCGGTCGGTCACCGGCTCGCGGGAGAACCAGATCAGGCCGAGCCGGTAAAGGTTGTTCAGGTACGCCGGGACCCGGTCGAGGTGACGGCAACCGGCCTGCGCGCCGATCATCGACAGTCCCGGTGCGACCAGCTCGGAGCCGACGTTGAGCGGCCGGCTGGTGCGCACGTCGACCGCCGGCTGCGCGCCGTCGAGCGCCAGCAGCCGCAACACGCGGGCCTCGTCCGGTGCCAGCTCGCTGAGGATGCGGGAGTACGCCGGATGCAGCTCGTCGTCGACGCTGAGGTCTGCCGACCGGCGCAGCAGCTCGGCGCCTTGCGCGTGCAGCGGCGGCTCCGGCACCGGTTCCGGCGTGACCGGGATGATCCGGTCGATGACGGTCGCACCCGGTAGCTCCGGCAGGTCGACCACGCCGAGCAGCTCTCGCGCCGCGTTCCGAAGCTCGTCGCCGACCGCGGCGAGGAACGTCGACGGCGACTCACCTGATACCGCCGCCCGCAGCACCCGGTTGCTGGCGGCGAGCGAGGCCGCCAGGCCCCAGCTGGCGGTGCGCGCCCATGCGGTGACGCCGAGCCGCACCAAGCCGGGCACCGCCTGCAGCGCGCTGCTCGGATGCGCGTCGGTGCGGCGTACCTCGACGACCGCCGGTTGCGGTGGCCCGTCCGGCGTCATCCGAAGATCCCGAGGTGGATCAGCCCGGCACCGAAGCCGAGGACCGCGCCGTGCAGGTAGAGCAGCCACTCGTCTTCGCGGATCGCGGTGCGCAACATCTCCGCGAAGTCGCGCGGCGCCATGGTGCGCATCCGGGCCGCCAGCAACGCGAAGATCTGCCGGCTCTGCTGCTCGCCGAACGCCGGGTCGCGAAACGGCGTCAGCGTGTAGCCGACGGCTTCGGTCGCCAGCGAGTCACGGATCGCGTCGTACGTCCGCTCACCGATCGCGACCCGCACCAGGCCACGCACCGCACCGAGCGACGCGTCGACGGCGGGGCGCAGCGCATCCTCGATCAGCCGGCGGGTGCGGTCGGAACGCGGGCCGTGCATCAGGTCCTCGCCGATGTTCTCCACGTTGACCACGTCGTTGGCGATGATCCCGGCGTACACGTCCGCGACTTCTTGCTGCCGGCGCATGAACAGCCCGTGCAGCGTCAGCCCGAACAGTCGTCGCGGCTCGACCGGCTCGAAGATCATGTGGATCGCGACCAGGTTGGTGACGTAGCCAATGAGCACGCCACCGATCGGCAGCAGCCACCAGTAGGGGAACGCGTCGGTCAGGAACGCCAGCGGGATCCCCAGCAACAGGCCGAGCACGAACCCGAAGTTCTGGATGAACCGCAGCTCCTTGCGGCCGACGTCGAGAAAGATCCGGTTCGCCAGCTGCGGCTGCGCGCTGATCCGGCGGATCACCATCAGCTTGATGTCGAGCAGCTGGTCGATGTTCTCGCCGATCTGGTCGGTGACCCGGCGGACGACTTGCGGGAGCTGTTGGTCGACCCGCGCGTGCACCGCCTCCCGGGCACGCGCCGGCAGGTCGCGCCACAGTTGCGCGTGCTCGCGGTGCATGATCCGCTCGACCAGGTCGTGGATGTCGTCGCGCGACGAGGTCACGATCTGCTCGGCGATCTTCTCCGGCTCGAGCTGCTGGTAGAACTCGCGCGGGCTGCCGAGCTTCGAGATGCCCTTGTCGACCGCGATGCTGCCCATCTTCGCCGCGCGCGACGGGATGATCCCCTGCCAGCCGACGCCGCCCTGCATGACGCCGGGAATCTGCTGGACCTTGCGCGGCAGCAGCGCCACCAACGGCGCCAGACCGGGCACCCGGAAGCCGCGGAAGTGCACCGGGTAGAACAGCATCACCACGCCACTCCAGTTGGTGACGTAACCGATGATCCCGGTGAACAGCGGCACCGTGAGCAACCGCACCAGGTGCTCGCTCATGGCGGGAATGTAGCGCCGAACGTCAGTCCGTGAGGCTGGCGTGCATCTCCCAGACGAGGATCTCGGCATCGGTGGTTGCGGTCAGTCGCGACTCGCCGACGCCGGTGAACCGGACCGCGTCGCCTTCGGTCAGCGGCCCCGCGCCTTCGAGCGCGACGTCACCCGTCGCCACGAACAGGTGCAGGTACGGCGCGTCCGGCAGCTGCACCGACTCGCCGGCGGCCAGGCGAGACGCATGCAGCGCCGCTCGGCTGTTGCCGATCCGGATTGCGGTGTCGTCGGCGTGCTTCGGCATGCCGCTCGCGACGGTGACGAGGCCGCCGCGCAGCCGCGCGTCGTCGATCTCGAGCTGTTCGTAGCCCGGCGTCGCGCCGGCAGCGTCGGGCACGACCCACATCTGGATGAACCGGACGGGGTCGGCGTGCTCGGGACCGCCGGCGAGCCGCCAGGAGTCGTTCTTCTCGGAGTGCAGGATGCCGGTGCCGGCGCTCATCCGCTGCGCGAGGCCGGGGTAGATCACGCCGGCTCGGCCGGTCGAGTCCTGGTGCACCAGCGAGCCGCGCAGCACCCAGGTGACGATCTCCATGTCGCGGTGCGGGTGGGTCTCGAAGCCGGTGCCCGGCGCGACCACGTCGTCGTTGCTGACCAGCAGCAACCCGTGATGGGTGTTGGCCGGGTCGTAGTGCGGCCCGAACGAGAACGAATGTCGCGACCGCAGCCACGCCGTATTGGTCGCGAACCGCTCGCCCGCCCGTCGTACGTCAATCCCAGTAACCACGACCGCACAACACCGACCGTCGCCCGAACCTTTCCCCACACCCTCACACCTTCCCCACACCCTCACACCTTCGCCGAGTGCGACGAAGTTCGCGTTTCCAGCGCTTCCGAACGCGAGTTTCGTCGCACTCGGCGGGCTAGGTGAGGAGGGTGAGCGAGGTCACCTGACGGAAGGTCGGGGACTGGCCGCGTTGCACCGTGAGCTCGCGTTCTTCCAGCGGCGGGTCGAGGTGGATGACGCGGCGCAGCATCTCCTGCGCTTCGAGGCGCGCCAGCGACGCGCCGGCGCAGAAGTGGCGGCCGTGACCGAATGCGACGTGCGGAGCGCCCCGCCGGTCGAGGCGGATCGTGTCGGGATCGTCGAACGCGGCCGGGTCGCGGTTGGCGGCGCCGAGCGCGATCAGCACCTGCCGGCCCGCTTCGACCGTGACGTGGCCCAGCCGCTCGTCCTGCGTCGCAATCCGGCCGGCGAGCTGGACCGGGCTCTCGAGCCGAAGCAGCTCCTCGACCGCGGCGGGCAGCAGTGCCGGATCGCCGCGCAGCTGCCGGAGCACGTCCGGGCTGTCGTGCAAGGTCACCACCGCGTTGCCGACGAGATTCGCGGTGGTCTCATGACCGGCGGCGAGCAGCAGCAGCGTCATCGCGATCAGCTCGTCCGCGGCCATGCCATCGACGTCGTCGACCCCGGCGGCAAGGGCGGACAGCAGGTCCGCGCCCGGCCGCTGCTTGCGTTCCGCGACCAGCGGCACCAACTCGAGCATCAGCGAGAACGCCGCGCCCGCGCCATCGACCATGACGTCCTCGCCGGCGAGCGGGTCGAGCATCGCGGTCAGCTTGGGCGTGACGACGCGCAGCTCCGCTGCCATGTCCGGGTCGACATCGAGCAGCTCGCAGATGACCGCCAACGGCACCGGATAGGCGATCGTGTCCATCACGTCGAACGGCTCGCCGGACCCGACCTCGGCGACAGCGGCGTCACAGATCGCCGCGACGCGGTCGCGAATGCTCTCGACCGAGCGGGGAGTCAGGAAGCCGCTCAACGCGCCGCGCAGCCGGGCGTGGTCCGGCGGATCGCTGAACAGGACCGAGCCGAGCAGCGCGCCGTCGCTGCCGGCCGGGATCCCGAACCGCCGCATCAAATCCGGGCTGTTGCGCGGGTCGGACGACCAGGTGGCGTCGTGCAGTACGGCGAGGGCCTCGGCGTGGGAGACCACGAGGGCGACGTTGAGATCGTCGAGCCAGTGCACCGGCGCCTGGTCGCGCAGCCGGCGGTAGCCACCGGCGCCCTCGCCTGCCGGGACCGGCCAACCGGCGATGGTGGTGTCGGTCATTGACTCACCTCGGCCAGCCCCAGTTCCGACGTCGCCGCCCAGAACGTTGCGTCGGCCTCCCCCATCGGCGTGGCCGACGGGCCGCCGAAGTCCCATTCCGCAGCGATCGCCCGCCAATCCGCGGTCGCACGCAGGTCGCCGAGCACCGACATCAAGCCGAGGTCGATGCGCAGCAGGAAGACGTAGTCGCCCTCCGAGTTCAGCTTGCGCAACACGTTCGCCGCGGGGCCCAGCGGCGACCAGGTGTCACGCACCGAGTCGCTGACGAACTCCGGGGTCAACGTCACCGGCTGATCCGCGACCAGCGCCTTCAGCGGGTTGCGATACCAGACGAGCAGCTCCTCCGGCGTCGGTGCGTCGGCGGCGTCGAACATGCCGACCCGCACGAACGCGTGCCATAGCGCATCCGCGTCGTCCTCGACGACGGCGCGCACCACCGTTCGGAGCTCTTCGATCTGCTGCCGATCAAAGCCCTTCACGCAACCGAAGTCGAGGAAGCTGACCGTGCCGTCGTCGTGGAACATGTAGTTGCCCGGATGCGGATCCGCGTTGAACAGGCAGAGCCGGCGCAGGCTGCCGAACGCGAACCGGTAGATGACTTCCGCCCAGGCGTCACGCAGCGGTTGCGGCGCGTCCAACGCGTCGAACCATCGCCGGCCGGCGGCGTACGCCTGGGTCAGCACCCGCCCGGTCGACAACTGATCGACCACCTCGGGGATGCGGACGAACGGGTGGCCGCGATAGGCGTCGGCGAACCTGCGTTGGTTGGCCGCCTCGGTGCGGTAGTCCAGCTCCTCCGTGATTCGGGCCGAGATCTCGCCGGCGACTTCCTTCGGTTCGATGCGCGTCAGGCCCGGCACCAGGGACCGGAACAGTTGGATCACCACGGCCAGCAACTCGGCGTTGCGCAGGTCCGCGCGGATCGCATCGGCGACGCCCGGATACTGCACCTTCACGGCGACCCGCGTGCCGTCGTACAACCGGGCTTCATGCACCTGACCGATCGACGCCGCCGCGAACGGCAGTGGCGCGAACTCCGCAAACAGGCGACCGGGCGGCGCGCCGAGCTCGCGCTCGATCACCTCGGCGGCGAGCTCCGGCGCCATCGGCGGAGCGTCGGCCTGCAGCCGGCTCATCGCCTGCTGGAAGATCCGCCGGTTCTCCTCGGGCAGGACGTTGCCGAACGGCACGTACGACAACATCTGCCCGGCCTTCATCAGCGCGCCCTTCGACGCACCGAGCAGCTCGACGTACCGCTCGGCGCGGCGAGCGAACTTCTCGGGCTTACCGACCGCCTCGCGCCGAAGCCGTTGCACGACCGCCTCGCCGGTGGCCCGAGCCACCATGCCGGCGAGCGGTGTCGCGCGGCGCACCCGGCCGGTGGTGATGCCGTCGGCGGGTCGGCCCGGCCGCTGCCGCTCGCTGGTCACCGGCTCGTCTCGGCGAGGGGCGAACCGGCTTTCGCCGCCCAGAACGCTGCGTCGGCTTCACCCATCGGGGTTGCCGGCGCCCCATCGAAGTCCATCTCCTCCTCGATCGCCCGCCAGAGCCCGGTGGCGCGGAGCTCGCCGAGCACTGCGAACAGCCCGAGGTCGATGCGGGCGAGGAAGACGTAGTCAGGCGGCGACGACAACGCGCGCACGACGTCACCCGACGGTCCGGTAGGTGAGAACTCGGCGGCGATCACCGCTGCCACGACGTCCGAGGTGATCGTGAACGGCTGTGGCCCGGTGAGCATCACGAACGGCTCGCTGTACCACTTCAAGATGGCCGCGGGCGTCGGACCGCGGCCGGCCTCGAAGATGCCGAGCTCGACAAACGTGCGCCAGAGCAGGTCCGCGTCCTGCCGTATGACGGCGCGCACGATCTGCTGCATCCGAGCCGTCTGCTCCGGCGCGAACTGCTTGACGCAGCCGAAGTCGACGAAGGTCACCGTGCCGTCGTCGTGAAACAGGTAGTTGCCCGGGTGCGGGTCGGCGTTGAACAGGCCGAGCCGCCGCAAGCTGCCGAAGGCGAACCGGTAGATCGCTTCGCCCCAGCTGTCGCGCAGCGAGGCGGGCGCCTGCAGCGCGGCGGCCCACTGCCGTCCGTCGGCGTACTGCTGGGTCAGCACCCGGCCGGTCGACAGTTCGTCGATCACCTCGGGAATGCGGATGAACGGATGATCGCGGTACGCCTCGGCGAACTTCCGCTGGTACGCCGCCTCCATCCGGTAGTCGAGCTCTTCGGTCACCCGCTCCGCGATCTCCGCGGCGACCGCCTTGGGGTCGACGCGGGTGAGCCCGGGCACCAGCGATCGGAGCAGCTGGAAGAAGACGGCGAGCAGCTCGGCGTTGCGAAGGTCGGCACGGATCGCGTCCGCGACGCCCGGGTACTGCACCTTCACCGCCACCCGGGTGCCGTCGTGCAGCCGGGCCTCGTGCACCTGACCGATCGACGCGGCCGCGAACGGCAGCGGGTCGAAGCTCGCGAAGACGCGCTCGGGCGGGGCGCCGAGCTCCTGCGCCACGACCTCGGCCGCCAGCTCCGGCGCCATCGGCGGCGCGTCGGCCTGCAACCGGCTCATCGCGGCTTGGAAGAGCTGCCGGTTCTCGGCCGGGATGGCGTTGCCGAATGGCACGAAGGACAGCATCTGGCCGGCCTTCATCAACGCGCCCTTTGAGTGGCCGAGGAGCTCGACGTACCGCTCGGCGCGGCGGGCGTAGGCGTCGGGGTCATCGACCGCGCCCCGCCGCAACCGCCGGATCACGGCCTCGCCGGTGGCCCGCGCCGCCATCCCGGCGAGCGGCGTCGCGCGCCGCAGCCGTCCGGTCGCGATGCCGTCGCCCGCTCTCGCCACCATCGCCTCCTAAGTGCTCACTTAGTAAAACTCAGGATACACTTAGCGGATGGCGCCGGTGACCGCACCCCCCGCCTCCACCCGGGAGCGGATCGTCGACGAGGCGATGCGGCTGTTCGGCGAGCAGGGCTTCCGCGGCACCACGGTCGCGCAGATCGAGGCGGCGGCCGGGCTGACACCCGGCGCCGGCGGGCTCTACCACCACTTCAGCGCCAAGGACGACGTGCTGGCCGAAGGCATCCGCCGCCATCTGGCGCGGCTCGAAGCGCTGCGCGACATCCGCGCGATCCTCACCGACCTCGGCGACCTGCGGGCCGAGCTGGCGATCGTCGCGCGCTACTTCCTGGCCGAGCTCGACGGCCAGACCGAGCTGTTCCGGATCCTGGTCTCCGAGGTACGCCGGCGGCCGGACCTGCTGACCGACGCGGCGAACTGGCTGGTTTCCTCGACCTATCGCGGCTTCGCCGCCTGGATGCGTGACGCGGCCGGGCCGACGCTCACTGAGGAGCGCGCCATGACGATCTCGGCGCTCGCGATGGGGTCGCTGTTGTCCAGCCGGCTGCTCCGCAACGTGATGGCGGTCGAGCCGCCGGCGCCCGACGATGCGCTGGTGCCGGCCTGGGTCGACATGGTGATGGCAATGCTCCCGGTCGAGCCCCACGGCGAGTGACGGCGCGGTAGCCTCGGCGCTGGGCCGCGACTGGCGCAGCAGATGGAATCGACCATCGGGAAGCGGCCCGGCACCACCCGCCGCGCGCCTGGGCCCAAGCCGAGCACCGCAAGACGAAAGGCGCGCCCATGACGCAGTCCGCATCGCTTCCGTTCGACGCCGCCACCGCCTCTGCGGCGTACCGCAACGCGCTCGAGGTGATCGCCGCGGTCGAGCCCAATGTCGCGGCGGCCATCCGCAGCGAGCTGGCGGACCAGCGCGAGTCGCTAAAGCTGATCGCGAGCGAGAACTACGCCTCCCCCGCCGTACTGCTCACCATGGGCAACTTCCTGTCGGACAAGTACGCCGAGGGCACAATCGGCCACCGGTTCTACGCCGGCTGCCAGAACGTCGACACCGTCGAGCAGCTCGCGGCCGACCATGCCACGGCGCTGTTCGGCTCGCCGCATGCCTACGTCCAGCCGCACTCCGGCATCGACGCCAACCTGGTCGGCTTCTGGGCGATCCTGGCGCACCGGGTGGAGGCGCCGGAGCTGGCGGCACTCGGCGCGAAGCACGTCAACGACCTGTCCGACGGCGACTGGGAGAAGCTCCGGCAGACCCTCGGCAACCAGCGTGCGCTCGGCATGTCGCTCGACGCCGGCGGTCACCTCACCCACGGCTTCCGGCCCAACATCAGCGGCAAGATGTTCCACCAGTCGTCGTACGGCACCGATCCGGAGACCGGCTTGCTCGACTACGACGAGGTGCGTCGGCGCGCCAAGGAGTTCCAGCCGCTCGTCCTGATCGCCGGCTACTCGGCATATCCGCGCCGGATCAACTTCGCCAAGATGCGCGAGATCGCCGACGAGGTCGGCGCGACGCTCATGGTCGACATGGCCCACTTTGCCGGTCTGGTGGCCGGCAAGGTGTTCACCGGCGACTTCGACCCGGTGCCGCACGCGCACGTCACGACCACGACGACGCACAAGTCGCTGCGCGGCCCGCGCGGCGGCATGGTGCTGTGCCAGCCGGAGTACGCCGACGCCGTCGACAAGGGTTGCCCGATGGTGCTCGGCGGGCCGCTGAGCCACGTCATGGCGGCGAAGGCGGTCGCGCTCGCCGAAGCCCGCCGCCCAGAGTTCGCAACCTATGCGCAGGCGGTGGCCGACAACGCGGTCGCGCTGGCCGACGGGCTGATGCGACGCGGCGTCCGACTGGTGACCGGCGGTACCGAGAACCACTTGGTGTTGCTCGACGTGTCGACGTTCGGCATCACCGGCCGACAGGCGGAGTCGGCGTTGCTCGACTCCGGCATCGTCACCAACCGCAACGCGATTCCGCGCGATCCGAACGGCGCGTGGTACACCTCCGGCATCCGGATCGGCACGCCGGCGTTGACCTCGCGTGGCTTCGGCACCGCCGAGTTCGACCGGGTGGCCGAGCTGATGGTCGACGTACTCACCGCGACGTCACCGGTCGAGGGATCGAAGGCGAAGTACACGATCGCCGACGGCGTCGCCGGCAAGACGCACGACGCCGCCAACGAGCTGCTCGCCCGCCACCCGCTCTACCCCGGCCTAGACCTCGACTGACCCCGCCACCGCCAGCCCCCGCTTCTCGGCGAACCCCGCCCCCTTCTCCCGGCGATCATGGCGTTAGCGACCGGCTTTCCGGTCGATCATGGCGTTACTGCGTCACTAACGCCATGATCGGCGAAGGGGGCAAGGGCGGGGGCGGGGGCGGGGCTAGCGGCAGGGGCAGGGGCAAGGGCGGTGACGGGGGCGGGGGCGGCGAGGTAGCGGCGAAGGTGGCGCTCGCCGGAGCGCATCATCAGCGCGTGGTTCCAGGTCAACGCCGGCCGGACGACGTGGCTCAACGCCCGGAGCAATGGCTTGTGTACGACGACGTCCTCGTCGAAGACGGCGACGGTGCCGGCGCCGGTCGCGCTGATCGTCCAGCCGCTCCAGCCGCTGATGTCGCCTTCCAGCCGGGCGCGTAGCACTCGCCGGATCGGATCCTCGAGCTCGCGGGTACCGGAGACGACGAGGTCGTAGGGCAGCCGGCTGCGCACCCGCATCACGCCGGCATCGCTGCCGATCCGCACCACACTGCGCACCTGCGGCCACCACGCCGGATAGCTCTCCGGGTCGGCCAGCACGGCGTACACATCGTCAACCGGCGCCGCCAGCCGCCACGTCGCACGGAAGACGTAGCGGTGGCTGCTGCCGGCCGTCATCGGACCTCGGCGCTCGCCACGTCTGGATTCACGTCGATCAGCACGCCCGGGTTCAACAACCCGCGCGGATCGAGGGCGGCCTTCACCTGTCGCATCATCTCGATCTCGGCAGCCGAGCGCGACAGCGACAGCCACGCGCGCTTGGCTCGGCCGACGCCGTGTTCGGCGCTGATCGACCCACCGTGCGACGCGACCAGCCGCAGCACGGCGTCGGTGACCGCCTCGTCCTGCGCCTCGGCGTGCAGCACGTTGACGTGCAGGTTGCCCTCGTTGACGTGGCCGAACAGGATCGTCCGGGCCTGCGGCGCGGTCTCGCCGACGACCCGCGGCAGCGCTTCGACGGTCTCGGCCAGCGCCCGAAGCGGCACCGCGACGTCGAGCTTCACCGGGACTCCGGCCGCGTTGATCGACTCGGTGTGCGCCTCGCGGTAGGCCCACAGCGCGGCGCGGCCGCGGCCGTCACTCGCGACCGTCGCGTCGAGCACGAGGTCGCCGGCGGCTTCGAGCGCGGCGAGCAGGTCGTCGCTGGGGTCGTCCTGCTGCGCGCACTCGACCAGGACGTACGCCGGGAACGCGGCAGCGAACGGCGCGGCCGCGCCGGTGTGCTGGCGCACCAGGTCCAGCCCGTCGGCGTAGAACAGCTCGGCGGCCTCCAGCGACGGCACTGCCCGCATCGAGCGCACCAGCTCGACGGCTTCCGTCGTACCGGCCACGGCGACCAACGCAACCGCGCGGCCGGGCAGCAGCGGCACCAGTCGCAGCCGCAGCCGGGTGATGACCGCGAGCGTGCCTTCCGACCCGGCCAGCAGCGACATCAGGTCGTAGCCGGTGTTGTCCTTGGGCAACCCGGTGAGCCGGCTGACGGTCGTGCCGTCGGGCAGGACGGCTTCGATGCCGGCGACCTGCGCCCGCATCGTGCCGTAGCGCAGCACCCGCTCGCCGCCGGCATTGGTGGCGACCATGCCGCCGACGGTGCACGACTCGCGCGCGGCGAAGTCGACGCCGACGTCGAGCCCGGCGGCGCGCGCGACCTGCTGGAGATCGACCAGCGGGCAGCCGGCGCCGACCGTCACCTGTGCGGCCACCTCGTCGATCGGCTCGATCGGCGTCAGCCGCCGGGTGCTGAGCAGCACCGCGTCATCGACCGGCACGGAGGCGCCGACCAGCCCGGTGTTGCCGCCCTGCACGCAAACCGGGACCTGGGCGGCGGCGCACTGCTGCAGTACGGCGGCGACCTCGTCGGTCGTCCCGGGCCGCACCACCAGCCGGGCCCGGCCGTGAAAGCGCCCGGTCCAGTCGGACTCGTACGACGCCACCACCGCCCGGTCGTCGAGCACATGCGTGTCGCCGACGACGCCGCGCAGCGCGGCAGCCAGGGCGTCGGTCACGGAGTCGGCCGGCTAGGAGAGCACGCGCAGGCGGACCGTCTCCGGCAACGCCGCCAGCTCGTCGCGCAGCGTCGCGGGGTAGTCGACCGCGATGTCGGTGAGCACGTAACCGAGGTCGCCGCGCGTGCCGAGCAGCTGCCCCTCGATGTTGACCTTGTGCTCGCCGAGCACGCCGTTGATGGTGGCCAGCACGCCCGGGACGTTGTGATGCAGGTGCGCGAACCGATGCGTCTCCGGCCGCTCGGCCAGCTGCAGCGGCGGCAGGTTCACGCTCATCGTCGAGGTGCCGTCGGCGACGAAGTCGCGCAGCTTGCCGGCGACGTAGCGCCCGATGTCCTGCTGCGCCTCCTCGGTCGAGCCGCCGATGTGGGGCGTGAGGATGACGTTCGGCAACCCGCGAAGCTCCGAGACGAACTCGTCGCCCCGCCCCTTCGGCTCGGTCGGGAAGACGTCGACCGCAGCGCCGGCCAGGTGCCCGGACTCCAACCGGCGGCGCAGCGCGGCGTGGTCGACCAGGAAGCCACGGGAGAGGTTCAGGAACAGGCTGCCGGGCGGCATGACGGCGAACTGCTCGTCACCGAACAAGCCGGCGTTGGCGGCGCGGCCGTCGACGTGCAGGCTCACGATCTCCGACGAGCCGAGCAGCTCCTCGAGCGTCTCGCACCGTTTGGCGTTGCCGAGCGCCAGCTTGTCGGCGACGTCGTAGAACGACACCGTCATGCCGAGCGCCTCGGCAAGGACTGACAGCTGCGCGCCGATGTTGCCGTAGCCGACGATGCCCAGCCGGCGGCCGCGCACCTCGTGCGCGCCGTGCGCCGACTTGTCCCAGACCCCGGCGTGCAGGTCGGCGTTCTTCTGGGTGAGCCGCCGGGTGAGCGCGATGATCTCGGCGATCGCCAGCTCGACGACGCTGCGGGTGTTGGAGAACGGCGCGTTGAAGACCGCGATCCCCCGCTCCGACGCGGCGGCCAGGTCGATCTGGTTGGTGCCGATGCAAAACGCGCCGACCGCCAGCAGCGACGGCGCCGCCTCGAGCACCTCGGCCGTGAGGTCGGTCTTCGACCGGATCCCCAGCAACTCGACGTCGTCGAGCCGACGGCCGAGCTCGACGGGATCAAGCGCCCGGTCGAGCAGCTCGACCTCGATCCCGGCACGTCCGAGCAGGTCGACCGCATCCGGATGGATGCTCTCGAGCAACAGCGCCTTGGTCACACCCGCGAGTCTAATTGCCCTCTAATCAAGCCAATTCCGCGGCAATCGCGGGGTCGACGCGGACCACGCCGGCCAGGTTGCTGGTCGGCACGGGGACGTACTTCACGTAGTCGCCGGTGTGCGGCGCCTCGATCATCATCCCGTTGCCCCAGTAGATGGCGACGTGGTCGATGTTGGAGGGATCGGTTGGGTCGTAGTGCCAGAACAGCAGGTCACCCGGGCGGGCATCGGCGTACGGAATGTGCGGCCCGGTCCACCACTGCTCCTGCGACACCCGCGGCATCCGGATCCCCACCTGGGCGAACGCCCACTGCACCAGCCCGGAGCAGTCGAACGACGACGGGCCGGTGGCCCCCCAGACGTACGGCATGCCCAGCCGGCTGCGGGCGGCGTTGAGGAATCCGGCGATCTGGTCGCGGGTCAGGAACTCGCCGGCATCCCGGGTGATCACGACCTCGCGCAGCAACTCGGCGCGCACGTGCGACCCGAGCGCATCCAGCACGGCCTTGCGCAGCGTGAGGGGGTTGCTCTTGGGCGCGCTGATCAGCGCACCGGCGTGCGGTGCCAGCCCGATCTGCTCTCCGCGGGCGGCGGAGACGACGGCGTCGACGTCGGCCATGCCCATCGACGCGAACGCGCCGACCCGGAGCGGCGTCACGCCGGCGGAGCGGCGGACCGGCACGGTGCCGCCGAGCGTCATGTTGACCTCGTGGCCCATGTCGAACGACACCGTCAGGTTGCCGGCGTCGACGCTCTGCCACAGCGGGTTGCTGACCGCGGTACGTCGCGGCGTCCAGGGCCGGAACGTCTGCGGGTTGACGCCGAGCACGAACGCCCGGTGGCCGTCGATCCCGGCATGACCCGCCGCGACCGGCTGCACGCGACGCACGTGCGCCAGCCGGTTGATGGTCTGCAACTGGCGGCGGGTCAGTGGTGACCGGCTGGTGACCAGCAGCGTGGCGGCGACGAGATGCTTCGGTCGCGCGTTGGTGAGCAGCACGTGGTGGGCCTTGCGGTTGTGCTGTGCGGCCGGCTGCGGGTCCGAGCTGACCGTCGGCGACGGCTGCGTCGAATGCTCGCGCGGCTGGCCGTGCCGGCTCGGCTGGGTCGGCATCAGCGACGGCAGGTCGGGGGTCGGGACCGTCGCCGTACGGATCGTGCTGGTCGGCGCTGCCGGGCCGGTCAGCGCGGCCGTCACCGCCGTCGCACCGATGCTCAGGGTCAGCAGGAGCGCGGCCGCAATCACACCGACCAGCGGCAGCCGGCGGGGCCGCCGCGACAGCCACCGCCTCGGCGCGCCCAGACGGTGCAGCCGGCGGCGCCGGTGACGCCGCCTACCGCGGGCCAGGCTCAGTCGCGCCATGGCTGCGGAGCACCTCCTGGGGGATCACCAACGCTCTCGGCGCGTGTCGTCCGGCACCGTTCGTCACGGCTGTCTCGATTCAGGATGACCCGGCGCGCGGCCTCTCAGCAACCGACTCGCCAAATTTCAGCCGATTGCTACGCCGCGATCGCGTCGGCGACCACCTTCAGATCGGCGACCAATCCCTGGTAGGCCACGTCGCGGTCATCGGCACGGAGTACGGCGGACGGATGCAGCGTCGCCAGCACTAACGCCGATCCCCGGTCCTCGTCCAGCGTGAAGTCCTCCGCGTGCGTCGAGGCCCCGGGCCAGGGCAGCAGCACGCCGCGCGACTTCGTCACCCGGAACGACGGGCCGAGCAGCGCCTTCGCAGCGGTGGCGCCGAGCACCACGACGACCTGCGGGTCCAGGACCGCAAACTCCGCGACCAGCCATGGCCGGCAGGCGGCGATCTCGGCGGCGTCCGGCGTCGCGTGGATCCGCCGCGGGCCGCTGCCGCGACGGAACTTGAAGTGCTTCACGGCGTTCGTCGTGTAGGTGTCGGCAGGGTCGATGCCGGCGTCGGCCAACGCCCGGTCGAGCAGCCGGCCGGCGGGGCCGACGAACGGTTCGCCCCGCTGGTCCTCGACGTCGCCGGGTTGTTCGCCGACGAGGACCACGCGGGCGGTCTCCGGGCCCTTGCTGAACACGGTCTGGGTGGCGTCGCGGTAAAGGTCGCAGCCGCGGCACTTCTCGGCGGCCCGCCGCAGCCGATCCAGCCCCGCACCCGCCGGCACGAAATCCGCCGCGCTCATGGGATGGGCGCTTCGGCGTCGTAGCGGACGAACGACGGGTACTTGCCGCAGAGCGCAGCCAGCCCGACCAGGCAGGCCAGCCCACCCGAGACCACGGACACCTCGGTGCCCGCAAGGCTCGCGACGCTGCCGGACTCGAGGTCGCCGATCCGCGGGCCGCCTGCCACGACCACGATGAAAACGCCTTGCAGCCGGCCACGCAACGCGTCGGGCGTCACGTGCTGCAGGATCGTGTTGCGGAAGACCGCACTGACCATGTCGGCAGCACCCGCCGCGCCGAGCAGCACCAGGCCGAACCACAGCGCGTGGACGAACCCGAACGCCGCGACGCCGGCGCCCCAGACCGCGACCGACACGACGACGGCCAGGCCTTGGCGGCGGACCCGGCCGGCCCAGCCGGACATCCCGGCGCCGACCAGCGCGCCGATCGACGGCGCGGCGTACAGCAAGCCCGCGGTGCCGGCGCCGCCGTGGAACACCCGCGTCGCCAGCGCCGGAAACAACGCGCGCGGCATGCCGAACACCATCGCGTTGATGTCGACGAGGAACGTCATCAGCAGGTTCTTGCGTGGCCAGAGAAACCGCAAACCCTCGGCCACGGACTTCACGCCCGCGCGTTGCCCGCCGCCCTCCGGCGGGATCGCGGGCAGCCGGAACACCGGGTAGAGGACCGCCAGATAGGACACGGCGTCCAAGCCATAGGCGAACGAATAGCCGAGGGTGCCCACGAGCAGGCCGGCGAGCAGCGGGCCCGCCGTGAGCGAGGCGTTCTGGCTGACCTGGCCGAGCGCGTTGGCCGCGGGTAACAACTCGCGGCGCACCAGCCGCGGGATGGTGGACCCGCGCGCCGACCCGTCCGCCGAGAACACCGCGGCTTGCGCGCCGGCCAGGACGTAGATGACGGACAGCCGATCGAGGCCGGCCGCCGCTTGCAGCACCAGCAACGCCGAAAGCACGCCTTGCACCGAGCCGGTCAACAGCATCAGCCGCCGCCGGTCAACCGCGTCGGCGATCGCGCCGCCGAACAAGCCGAACACGACCATCGGGATGACGGTCACCAGCCCGGTCAGGCCGACCTTGAACGACGAGTGCGTGATGTGGAACACCTGCAGCTGGGCGGCCACGATGGTCAGCTGGCTGCCGATGTTCGACACCGCGTAGCCCAGCCACCAGCGGCGGTACGGCGGGCTCTCCCGCAGCGGAGTGATGTCCGCGGCGATCCGTCGCCACAACGGCAGCCGCGGCGCCGCCGCGGAGGCGGATTCGCCGCTGATCGGCTCCGCCGGTTCGCCGGCCGTCACGGCGCGAGCCGCTCGACCATCCAGCCGCCGGCGGCCTCCCGCAGATACCGCAACCGGTCGTGCAACCGGTCGTTGCGGCCTTGCCAGAACTCGATCGTGTCCGGCCGGACCCGATAGCCGCCCCAGTGCGGCGGGCACGGGACGTCGGTTCCGGCGTACCTGGCAGTCGCCTCGGCGACCGCCGACTCCAGCGCCGCGCGGTCGGCGACCGGTTGCGACTGCTCGCTCGCCCAGGCCGACAGCTGCGCGCCTCGCGGCCGGGTCGCGAAGTAGGCCTCCGACTCCTGCCGGCTGACCGGCGTCGCCTCGCCGTCGACCAGCACCTGCCGGGAGACCTGGTGCCAGGCGAACAGCAGCGCAACCCGCGGCTCGGCGGCCAGTGCGCGTCCCTTGCGCGACGTGTAGTTGGTGAAGAAGACGAATCCGTCCTCGTCGGCCTGCTTGCACAGCACCGTCCGGGCGCCGGGCCGGCCGTCCGGATCCACCGTCGCGCACACCATCGCGTTGATCTCGGCGATCCCGGCGGCCTGCGCGTCCGCCAGCCAGCGCCGCCACAACTCGATCGGGTGCGGCGGGAGGTCGGTCTCCGTGAGCCCGACGGCCTCGTAGTCGCTGCGCAGCTGCGCAAGGTCGATCGGGTCGATCACGGTTCGACACTCTCACGGGGGACAATGAAGGCAGAGCCGACGCAAGGAGAAGCCATGGCTGACGAGACCACTTTCCGCCCCGGGCTGGAAGGCGTCATCGCGTTCGAAACCGAGATCGCCGAGCCCGACAAGGAAGGCTCCGCGCTGCGCTACCGCGGCGTCGACATTGAAGACCTCGTGGGCCGCGTCAGCTACGGCAACGTCTGGGGTCTGCTGGTCGACGGCCGGTTCGCGCCCGGCCTGCCTCCGGCCGAGCCGTTCCCGGTGCCGGTCCACTCCGGCGACATCCGGGTCGACGTACAGAGCGCGCTGGCGACGCTGGCTCCCGCCTGGGGGCTGGAGCAGCTGCTCGACATCGACGACGAGCAGGCGCGCGACGACCTCGCCCGCTGCTCGGTGACCGCGATGTCGTTCGTCGCGCAGTCGGCGCGCGGCCTCGGCCAGCCGATGGTCCCGCAGAAGCGGATCGACGAGGCGCGCACCATCGTCGAGCGGTTCATGATCCGCTGGCGAGGGGAGCCGGACCCGCAGCACACCAAGGCGGTCGACGCCTACTTCGTCTCCGCCGCGGAGCACGGCATGAACGCCTCGACGTTCACCGCGCGGGTGATCGCGTCGACCGGTGCCGACGCCGCCGCCTGCCTGTCCGGCGCGGTCGGCGCGCTATCCGGGCCGTTGCACGGCGGCGCGCCGTCGCGCGTGCTCAAGATGCTCGACGAGGTCGCCGAGGAAGGCGACGCCCGCCGCTACGTGAAGCGGCTGCTCGACTCCAAGCAGCGGCTGATGGGCTTCGGCCACCGGGTCTACCGCGCCGAGGACCCGCGGGCCCGGGTGTTGCGGCGTACGGCGAAGGAGCTGAACGCACCGCGGGTCGAAGTTGCCGAGGCGCTCGAGGAGGCAGCGCTCGCCGAGCTGCGCGAGCGCTATCCGGACCGCGTGCTCGCAACCAACGTCGAGTTCTGGTCAGCGGTCGTGCTCGACTTCGCCCAGGTGCCCGCGCACATGTTCACGTCGATGTTCACCTGCGCGCGGGTGGCCGGTTGGAGCGCCCACATCCTGGAGCAGAAGCGCGCCGGCCGGCTGATCCGCCCGTCCGCCAAGTACGTCGGACCGGCCAACCGCCCGGTCAGCGAGGTGCCGGGAGCGGACCAGCTGACCTAACCGGCCGCCCAGGTCACCGGCGACTCGATGTAGTCGGTGCCGTTGACGTACGCCGCCTTCGTGATCCCGCCCGGCACCAGGAAGGTCAGGCAGGTCTGGAAGGTGTCGCCGCGACCCAGCTGTGCCTGCGACTCGTTCTCCGTGCACTTCGGAAAGTCGCCGATGAACGTCAAGCTCTGCTGCGTCTGCCCGGTGTTGTCGACGCCTTCGATCGCGACCGACGCCTCGGACCCTTTGACCGGGGCGGGTCCGAGGTTGGTGATGTGCACCTTGACGTACTCCGGGGTGCCGGCGCGTTGAGCGGCGTCCAGCTGGATGCCGTTGAAGTCGGACAGGCTGCCCTTCTCGATGGAGTCCACCGTCACCTTGAGCTTGAGCGTCGCATCGCTCGTGGTCGAGCCCAGCGGCACGTACGGCACCGTGGCCGACTGGCCGACGGTCAGCGCGGTCCCGGCTTTCGTGACGCCGGACGTCGCGGCACCGCTTGTCGCGGCGCTGGTAGTCGCGGTGGCCGCCGCGGTGGCAGCGGGCGCGTTGCCAGCAGAGCCGCCACTGCTGCCGCCACCGCATGCCGCCGCGCCGATCGCCGCCGCCACGGTCGTGACGGCGAACGCGACAAGATGAGATCTCCGACCCATGACCAAGCACCCCCCTGTGGTCAGGGTGCAGCATGACACGGTCGGACCCGGCGTGACGCCGGCGCCAACTACCCTTGTCACGTGAGCGACACGAACTTGGTTCTGCCGGCCGATCTGCTGCCCAGCGACGGGCGCTTCGGGTCCGGGCCCACGAAGGTGCGGCCGGAACAGCTAAGCGCCCTGACCGCGACCGGCACGAGCTACCTCGGCACGTCGCACCGGCGTGACGGAGTCCGCTCGGTCGTCGGGCGGGTCCGCGAGGGAGTGACGGCGCTGTTCGGCCTGCCGGACGGCTACGAGGTCGTGCTGGGCAACGGCGGAGCGACGCTGTTCTGGGACATCGCGACGTTCTGCTTGATCGAGCACAAGTCGCAGCACCTGGCCTTCGGCGAGTTCTCGTCGAAGTTCGCCGCTGCGGTCGCGGCGGCGCCGTTCCTCGACGAGCCGACGGTCCGCCGTGCCGACGCCGGCGACGCTCCGACGATCGCGGCCGAGGCCGGCATCGACTGCTACTGCTGGCCGCACAACGAGACGTCGACCGGCGTGATGACCGATGTCACGCGGCCGCAGGGCGGCGATGCCGGTGCGCTCACCCTGATCGACGCCACCAGCGGCGCCGGCGGGCTGCCGGTCGACATCGCCCAAGCCGACGCGTACTACTTCGCGCCGCAGAAGGTGTTCGCGTCGGACGGCGGGCTCTGGGTCGCCGTACTCTCCCCCGCCGCGTTGGAGCGAGCCAACCGGCTGACGCCCACTCGCTGGGTGCCGTCGACGCTCGACCTGACGATCGCGATCGACCAGTCGCGGCTCAACCAGACCTACAACACCCCGGCGCTGGCGACGCTGTTCCTGATGGCCGAGCAGCTCGACTGGATGAACGGCAACGGCGGGCTGGAGTGGGCGGTCGGTCGCACGACCGAGTCGAGCACCCTGCTCTACGGCTGGGCCGAGAAGTCGGAGTACGCCGCGCCGCTGGTCGCCGATCCGGCAAAGCGGTCGCTGGTCGTCGGGACGATCCGGTTCGACGACGCGGTCGACGCGGGTGCGGTCACCAAGGTGCTGCGGGCCAACGGCATCCTCGATGTCGAGGCCTACCGTGCGGCCGGCTACAACGGGCTGCGGATCGGCATGTTCCCGGCCGTGGAGCCCGCCGACGTCGAGGCGCTCACGGCCTGCGTCGACTGGGTGGTCGACCACCTGCCGCGCGGCTAGGGCCGCGACGTGCCGGCGGTCGCGCGGGTCGCTGCGACCACGGCGGCGGCGGTCGTGCTCGCCGCCGGGGCGATGCCCCGCTGCGAGCGCCCGGCCGCCGACGCCACGCCCGACCGGCGCGACCGCGGCGGCCGGCAGCGCTCGGCTGCACTGGGGCGACTGCCCGACGGGGCGGGATCCGGCACTGCTCGGCGCGGGGGTGCGCTGCGCCCAGTTGCGGGTGCCGCTGAACTACGCGCGGCCACACGGCCGGCAGATCACGCTCGAGCTGTCGCGCGTCAGCCACGCGAGCGGTCACCCGGACAAGGGCCCGATCCTGGTGAACCCCGGCGGTCCGGGCGCGTCCGGACTTGGGCTGGCGGCGCAGCTCGCGGCCGCCGTGCCGGGCGGCGTCGGCCGCGACTACGACTGGATCGGCTGGGACCCGCGCGGCGTCGGAGCGAGCCGCCCGCAGGTGCACTGCACCGCGGGCTACTTCGCCGGCCCGCGACGCAGCTACGTCCCGACCAGTCACCGGTTGCTGCACTACTGGAAAGCGCGGGCCCGGCGCTATGCCTACTCCTGCGGGCGCGACAAGCCGCTGCTCCGCCACCTGACGACCGTCGACTCCGCCCGCGACATGGAGTCGATCCGGCGAGCCCTCGGCGCCAGCAAGATCAGCTTTTACGGCTACTCCTACGGCAGCTATCTCGGCCAGGTCTACTCGACGCTCTACCCGCGGCACCTGAAGCGGATGGTGCTCGACAGCAACGTCGATCCGCGCCGAGTCTGGTACGACGCGAACCTCGACCAGGACCGCGCGTTCGACCGGACCATCGCGTACTACTTCCGGTGGGTGGCCCGCCACCACGACGTGTGGCACCTCGGCTCGACCACCAAGCACGTCCGGCACCGCTACTACCACGACCTCGGGCGGCTGCGCCGGCATCCGCGGGGCCAACTGGGATCAGACGAGTACGCCGACGCGTTCCAGCAAGCCGCCTACTACCAGTCCACGTGGGAGACGCTCACCGCCGCGTGGCGCGCGCTCGACCATGGCCGGCCGGCCGCGATGCGGCAACAGTGGATTGCCGCCGACCGGCCGTACAGCGCCAACAACGACTTCGCCGTGTACAACGCGGTGCAGTGCGCCGACGCGCCGTGGCCGAAGCGATGGTCGACCTGGCAGCGGGACAACGAGCGGATGTACCGCGCCCACCCGTTCCTCACCTGGGGCAACGCCTGGATCAACGCGCCCTGCCACTACTGGCTGGTGCCGCCCCGACGGCCGATCACGATCAACGGGAAGCACACGCGCAGCGCGTTGCTGATCGACGAGACGTTGGACGCGGCGACACCGTATGAGGGCAGCCTCGAGGTACGCCGGCTCTACCCGCACTCCCGGCTGATCGCCGAGCCGGGCGGGACCACCCACGCCGACTCACTCAACGGTGACCGCTGCGTCGACGACAAGATCGCGGCGTACCTGAAGTCCGGCACGCTGCCGAAGCGCCGGGCCGGCAACCGTGCCGACGCGACGTGCCGACCGCTGCCGCAGCCGAACCCGAAGGCAGACGGCTACTAGCGCTCAGTCAGGACGCGTCGGCCACCGCACCGGGCAGCGCCTCGGTCCACGCGACCGCCCGCAACCATGGGACGTGGCCGTAGAACGTCGCGCGGCGGTCGAAGGTGAGCGGGGCCGCAACCTCGCGCGCACTTTTGCGGACCAGCCAGACGGCCTCGTGCCGGATCACCAGGAGTGACCCGTCGCGTCCCCACTGCGGTGCGGTCGCCCCGTGACCGGCGACGGTGAGGCGACGCGCGGTCGACTTGGTCACGATCGTGATGTCGCCGCTGTCCTGCACGCGTTGCACGTAACTGGGCGCGAACGGCGGGCCGGACGAATTCGGCTGGTACGCGCGGTCGCGCACCACGGCCAACCTTCCGGCCGGTGACCACGCCGGATCCATTGACACTTGGTTCGCCGGTTGCCGGACGCGATCACACTTGCGCGGCGTGCAGATCGCGACCGCCTTGTGCCCAGCCGTCAGCACCCGGTCGCCGCCTTCGATGACCGCGATCTCGCTTTTCGCCCGCGACAGAGCGATCCACGAGCCGTATCCGAGCATCGTCTTCGCGATCCGATGCCGGTGCCCGGACATCGTGACGACGTCGAGCGGCAACCCGTCGGCGGCCAACGAGCCGGAACCCATCGGGTCGAACCACGCCAGCAACCGGCGGCCGTCCGGCCACCAGGCGGCCAGGTCCAGCACGTTGCCGGTGACCGCGGTGACGACATGGCGATGCACCTGCGCGGCCGCTGGCCGAAGGACCTCCAACCGACTGTGCCACTTGTGGTGGCGAAACACGTCGGTCGACAACGCCAGCCGACCGCCGGTCGGCGCCCATGAGATCGCCCCGATCGTCGGAGCGGATATGACGATGCGCGACGAACCATCCGGCCAGACCAGCCGCAGCTGGTCGGCGTGCTTGCCCCGGCGATGCGTCACGACGGCGAGCCGGTTGGCCTGCGGCGCCCACATCGCGCGCAGCACGTTGACGGCGCGCGGGGTCAACGGCCGAACGGCCCGTCCGGCGGCGCTCACCAGCCACAGCCGGGCGGCGCGATGGCC
>DASZPL010000044.1:0-29652 GCA_035550315.1 Mycobacteriales bacterium
CGGGATTGGGCCAGGGCCAGCTACCGCCCGGCTACGTGCCGATGACCGCGGCCAACGGTCTCGGCCGGCTCGCGGCGTACACCCGCCGGGCCGCGTCCGCGGTGGCCGCCCAGCTCGGCGGTCGACCGATGCCGCACGGACCGGCGGGCAGCGGCGGTGGGGGTGTCCCCAGGCCGGCCGGTGACGCGGTCGCCGCCGGCGGTGGACTGCGACCGGCCGGGCCGACGCCCGATCTGCCGGCCGCGGTGGCGACGCACGCGGCGGGAGATTCGGCCGCGCCGCAGGTCGCTCCGGCCGCCGAGCAGGCGAAGGCGAGCACCACCGGCAGCTTCGGCGCCGGAGCGGGTGGCATGGCGCTGCCGATCTCGTTCCTGGTCTTGATCGGGGGCGGGATCGGCGTGGCGGCCGTCCGCGCCCGTGGCGGGCGACCGCGATGACAGTCGCCGACGACGTCCGGCCGCCCGCGCTCGGGCTCGGGCTGCGACGGCTCGGTGCGATCGGTCGAGCCCGTGTCGAGGCGGCACGGCAGCCGCTCAGCCCGGCGGCCGCGCTGGCGACCCGCTACCTCGCCCTGCTCGCCGGCCTGGCGGCCTGGCTGGTCTGCTACATCTTCGGCTTCAGCGCATTGCAGGAGCATCACGACCAGCACAACCTGTACGCCGCCTTCCGGCAGCAGTTGGCCGAGGCAACCGCGCCGATCGGCGGCGCTATCCCGGAGGGTCGGCCGGTCGCCGTCATCACCGCCGCGGCGGCGGGCATCCATCGCGTCGTCGTGGTCGAGGGGACGTCGGCGTCGGACCTGCAGGCCGGTCCGGGCCACCTACCCGGCACGGTCCTACCGGGCCAGCCCGGAACGGCCACGCTGCTCGGTCGCTCGACGGCCTTCGGCGGCCCGTTCGGGCGGCTGCCCGCACTGCAGCCGGGTGATCCGATCGCCGTTACCACCGGCCAGGGCACGTTCCACTTCACGGTGACGCGGATCCGGCAGCCGGGCGACGCCGTCCCGGCGCCGCAGCCGGGTACGTCGACGCTGACCCTGGTCACCGCGGCGCACGGCGGCTGGACCGCTGGCTGGTCCCCGTCACACGCGGTGTTCGTGGACGCGACGCTTGCCGGTAACCCGGCGACCGCCGTCGCCGCGTCCGGCGCTCCGACGTCGGCGGACCTGGTCATGCACGGCGATGGCACGGCACTGGTGCCGTTGGTCCTGTGGCTGCAGGCGCTGGTCGTGGTCGGGCTCGCGGTGTTCTGGGCCTACGCGAAGTGGGGTCGGCGGCAGACCTGGTTGGTCGGCATTCCGCTTGCGACGGCCGCGATGTGGGGGGCGAGCGACGCGGTCGTCCGGCTGCTGCCCAACCTGTTCTAACCGTCCGGTTTCGAATCGTCGGTCGCCGGTCCTTCATCGACTGTTCACCCGCAGGGCCCGAACCGGAGAAGTGGCGCCAGAAGACTGCGATCGCTGTTCATCGACCCGGAGGGACTCAATTCATGCGCAGGTTGACCCGGACGACGGCGTTCGCCGCCGGCGTCGCGACCGTGACCGCTCTGTCGCTCGGACTGCCCGGCGTCGCTCATGCCGACAGCGCTGCGGCGCGTAACGGTGACGTCGTGGGCGTCGGATCCGACACGCTCCAGAACGGTGCCGACTTCTTGTTCGACGGCGCACCGGGTGTCGTCGGCGGCTACAACACGCTCGGCAACAACCACCGGGTCTACAGCTTCTTCGCGACGGGCGACGCCAACGGCCGCGCGACGTACGACGGGACCTGCGGCACGGCGAGCGCGGCGACCGGGCTCGGCACGTTCTGTGCGAACACGAACAACCAAGCACCGAACCTGCTGCCGGCAACCGTCGTACTGCGCGACGGGACCGTGCCGGTGACCCGGCCGAACGGCTCCGGCGCCGGCGTCGCCGCGCTGATCAACGACACACCTGGCGACGCCGCGGACTTCAAGGGCTACCAGGGCCTGCCCAACGGATCGATTCAGTTCGCCCGGATGTCACGGCTGCCGAACTCCACCGAAGAGGGCGAGTGCCCGACGTCCGGCGCCTGCGGCGGCTTGCACGTCTACCAGTTCGCGACCGACAAGCTGCAGATCGCGCACGACGCCGCGACCTACAACGGGCCGTCCGGCCTGTCGGCCGACGAGCTGTACCACATCTTCGTGACCTGCGACTACACCAAGTGGAACCAGATCCCCGGCAACTCGGCGGGTAGTAGCGACACGATCCACCCGCTGATCCCACAGTCGGGTTCGGGCACCCGGAACTTCTTCCTCGCCGACCTCGCGGCCGCCGAAGGCATCACGACGACCTTGACGCCCGGGGCCTGCACCCGCACGGTCGAGGAGCACGACCCGACTGGCATCTACGCCGACCCGACCCCGGCCGACGCGATCGAGCCGTTCTCGACCGGCAAGCTCGCGCTGATCAACTCCGGCTACTTCAAGAACGCCGGCTACAGCGGCAACGGCGCGGCGAACGGCGCGTACACGCCGGGCTTCCTGACCACCCTCAAGGGGACGGCGCCGGACACCAAGGCCTCCTACAACTCCACGCGTGGCCTGTACTTCGTGATCCGCAACACCGACCTCGCGAGCAAGACGCCGCTGCAGGCCGGCGGCACGCAGAACTGGGCGCAGACCCTGTTCGTCGGCAGCAACAGCGTGATCGCCCGCGCCGCCAACGCCCCGTTGATCGAGGCGGCCGGATTCACTCCGGCGTACAAGGACTGCGGCGTCAACCCGACCTCGTGCTGACGGTTCGCGGCCGGACGTTGCTCGTGACCATGGTGACCGGTTGGCTGGCCGCCGCGGTGGCACCCGCGGCGGCAGCGGGCGGGGTGCCGTTCCGCGACCCGAATGCTCACGGCTCGATCACGCTGTGCGACCGGCGGGGCCACCCGGTCACCAGCGGTCGGGTCGCCGGCCGGCCGTTCACCTGGACGGCGGTGGCGTCGGTGGCTGCGCCGAGCGAGTTCCGCGGCTCGGGCCAGAACGCGGCGCTCACGATCTACCAGCCGAGGACCGGCGTCGATCCCGGTGACTGGAACGGCGACCAGCTGACCGGCGCATCGTTCTACCGGTCCGCAACCCCGGCGGCTGTCGCGACCTATCGCGACCTGTCCCTCGCGACGTTCAGCCAGGAGTTCCCGTCGCAATGGGACGGCTACTACCAGCTGCGGATGTACGTCGGACGCGCCGGCTACGGCGACTACACCGCGACCTATCCGGCCGCCGTCATCAAGGTGCAGGGCTCGCGCTGGTCGCTCGTGCAGGGCGGCGGCGGGAACTGTGCCGCGGCCCGGGCGACGTCGAGCGAAACCTACGCCGGCATCCCGGTGACCAAGCCCGGCGGCAAGCGTGGCGGTGTCGCCGCAACCCGGGCGGGCGACGGGCCAACCGCCTCACGCCGGGCCGCCGGCGCAGCTCAGTCAGCGGGCACGTCCGAACTGGCCAGCGCCGGGTCGAGCAGCCGGACGTCGTCCGGTCCGAGCACGGGCGACACCATCGCCCTGGTCGGCGTCATCGTCGTGGCCGTCGGCGTGATGACCGCGTGGTCGCGGCGCCCGGCCCCGTTCATCCGCACCAGCAAGTCGGTCGCATCCCACCGAGAGGACGTTCTGGACTCATGAAGGCAGCGAGAGGTGCTCTAGCCGCGAAGGTTGCGGTTGTCGCGGTTGCGCTGGTCGGCAGTGGCCTGGCCGCCGGCGTCGGTCCGGTCGCGAATGCGGCCGGCACCCCGCCGTACGAGCCGGACCCGCAGGCCGTCGGCACGGTGACGTTCTTCGATGCGTCCGGTCACGTGATCACCAGCGGTCATGTGAACTCGTCGCCGATGGCGGCCTACGCGGTCGGCAGCCACACGATTCGCTCCGGCGACACCCGCGCGGTCTTGATCGCTGCGCAGCCCAAGGCCAACCAGCCGACATCCAGCTGGAACACCGACTTCCTTTCCGGCGCGACTTCCTACCCGCTCGGCTCCGGCACCCCGACGGCGATCCAGGGGCTGAGCCAGACCAACCCGGTGGTCACCGGCGCAGCCACGGACCTGAGCCTCGCCGACTTCATTGCGGAGTACTCCACCGCGAATGCCGGCTCCGGTTACAGCAACCTCTACCAAATCCGGCTGAAGACCGCGGACAGCACAGGAGCGCAGACCGACAACTACGACGTCGCTGACGTCGAGGTCACCGGCAACACGTTCCAGGTGGTCTACCCGGGCAGCGGTGGCGGCGGCGGGGGCCAGCAGGCGCTGCAGGTGAGCAAACGGCCGACGTTGGCTCGCACCGGCAAGGTGAAGGTCGGCAGCAAAGAGCGGGTCAACCACGGCTCTTGGTCGCCGAAGCCGACGTCGTACTCCTACCAGTGGTACGCCGGTTCCAAGAAGATCCGCGGCGCGACCCACGCCACGCTGAAGGTCCCGGCGTCGGCCACAGGCAAGGCGCTCTCGTGCCGAGTCACCGCGCACCGCAGCGGGTTCCGCGCAGGAGCGGCGACCGCCAAGGGAGCGAAGGTCGTCAAGAAATAGCGGAGGCTAGGCCCCGGGCGGATCCAGCCGCTCCACCTGGACGAGCTCGGGGCCGGCCTCCCCGGCCCGCAGGTGCAACACGACGACGCCGCCCTTACGCACGTTCATCTCTTCCGCTGGACCGCCTCGCAGCCGCTCGGTCACGCCGGCGATGAGTCCGGGAAGCACCTTGCCCTGACTACAGACGAGAGTGCTTCGCCCGGTGGCCAGGATCGCGAGCAGCCGCTCCAACGCGAACCGCGGATGGTCGGCATAGCCGGTCTCGGAGAGCAACGGCTCGTTCTCGACGGTGAGCCGCTGCGCCGAGGCGAACGGCATGATCGTCTCGAGACAGCGGACGACATCGGCGGAGAGCACGCGTTCGATCTGGTACGCCGCGAGCAGCGGGACCACCGCCTCGGCCTGAGCCTCGCCGAGCTCATCCAGCGGTCGCTCCCGGTCGTCGCCTTGCCAGCCGGCGCGATCACCGGCGCTCCCGTGCCGCACCAGGATGCACGGCCAGGTGGCGAGGGCGCGGTGGTCGATGTCGTCGAGCAACCAGCGGTCCCGGTCGGGCAGCAGCAGCCGCTGCGCCTCGGCGGGCGGCAACCAGCGCACCTCGTCGACCTCCGCCGTCGTCTCGGCGCCGTCAGCCGCGACGCGCATCGCCCAGTAGCGGACCCGCTTCGGCGCGCCGTCCTTCAAGTAATGGATCTCGCCCAGATAGCGGCCGGGAATGCCGATGTACCCGGTCTCTTCGGCGACCTCGCGTAGTCCGCCCAGCACCGGGTGCTCGCCGGACACCAGCTTGCCCTTTGGCAGCGACCAGTCGTCGTACTTCGGGCGATGCACGATGGCTACCTCGATGCCGTCACCCGATGCTCGCCACAACAACCCGCCGGCAGCCTCGATGATCCGATCGGCCATCAGGCCTTCAGCCACCTGCGATGCCGGGGTTGCGCCGCTCGCTTCCAGACCGCTGCGAACTTCCGCCGAGTCCGCCGGATCTCATCCTGTTGCGCGGCGTAGAGCGCGCCGAGGACGAACGCGGCACTGCCGGCGGTCGCACCGGACCGGACGCGGCCGGCGATCTGGCGCAGTCGCTCGGCGGCGACGACGGCGTCCTGCTGGCGCCCGAGCACGTCCTGCACCGCCTCCGCCTGTCGAGCCAGCCGTGCGGCCGGCGTGCCGAAGGTTCCCGTCACAGCCTCGCAGTAGTAGCGCAGCCGCTTCGCCTGGATGCGGGCATTGTGCCAGTCCGCGTCGGTGCTGCCCGGCGCCCGCAGCCGTCGGGCAGCACGCGCCAATTGCCGCCACTCGCGGCGGGCCAGCGCCGGCAGCACGTCGGAGGCGAGGTCTTCCGCGGCGGTCGTCATCGGCTCCCACGCAGCGTCCACCAGCCGTTCCAGCAACACGACGTAGCGTTCCGACCGCAGCACGTCGGCGACCTGTCCCGTGCGATCCGCCTGGCCGGCGGTCAACAACGTAATGACCTTGGCGCGCAGCCCCTCAGCGAGCACAGCGGGCGGCAGGGTGTCGAGCGCCGCGACCATCCGCTCGGCGAAGACCTCGTCGTCGCGGGCGCCGCCGAGCTGGTCGGCCAGCCAACGCAACTCGTCGCGCAGCGAGGTCGCCCACTCCGAATCCAGCAGCGGTCGGACGCTCTTCAGCTGGCTGCGCAGTCGCCGGCTACACACCCGCATCTTGTGAATGGCGTCCGGCTCGTCCCGCCGCACCATCACGTCCGCCGCGATCAGTGCTGCGACGTCGCGCCGCAATGCGGCCCGGATGACCAGCCGCGCGGGGTCACGACGCAGCGCGCGGCCCGGGAGCGGCGGGTCGGGCTCGGCGGTCGCCAATGGGCCGAGCGCCCGCACGACCTTCGGCATGAACTCTCCGCCCACCGCACCGGCGGTTCGCAGCACGTCACCGACGGCGCCGATCGCGGCGATCCCGCCGCCGCGATCCTCGATCTCGATCTCGCGGAACCGCCCGGACACGTGACCGGCGGTTTCCACGGACACAGTGTCGTCGGTCACTTCGACGAGCGGTTCGCCCGCGGCGTCGGTGAGCAACCTCCGGTCCCGCTGCGTCTGCAGCGTCACGACGGGCCCGATGGCGGCGGTGCGGACCCACGGCGTCACCAGGTTGCGCAACGCGTCCGGCACCTCGGTTTCGCTCCCCGGCTCGTGCAGCTCGTCCCGGGCGGCAGTCTCGGCCCCGCCGGCATCGACGCTGGATGGGATCTTCAGATGCCAGCCGTCGCTCGCGGCGCCTTCACCGCAGCGGTGCCGGAGCGTGACCCCGGCTCGCGCGAGCCGGAAGTCGGTCGTGTCCCAGTACGTCGCTCGCAGCTCCTGCCTGACCGGATCGCTGACGTCGGCGGCGCCCGTGCGCGCGCCCGTGAGCGACGGCAGCACGAACGGCGCGTTAACTCGAAACTTGGCCTCGACCTCCCGGGTCTGACGCACCGGCCCAGCCGTCACGCCCGAGCCTCGGTTCGCACTTCAGTCGACCGCGCCGCGCTTCGCTCCGCCAGCGTCTGCTGGAAGTCGGCGAGCGGTGCACCCGCTGGATCGAGGTTGCGCCGCACCCAGTCGCCGTCGGGCTGCAGCAGCCAGGCCGCGGTGCCGTCATCGAGCGCCAGATCCAGGATGGCTCCGAGTGCAGCGCGGCACGCCGGGTCACGCACTTGGACGAGGGCCTCGACGCGACGATCGAGGTTGCGGTGCATCACGTCCGCGCTGCCGATCCAGAACTGTTCGTCACCGCCGTTGGCGAAGTGGAAGATCCGCGAGTGCTCCAGCAGCCGGCCGACGAAGCTGCGCACGCGGATTCGCTCTGACAGCCCCGGTACGCCGGGCCGCAGTGCACACATGCCGCGGACGACCAGCTCGATCTCCACGCCGGCTCGGGACGCGTCGTACAGCGCGTCGATGACGTCCTCGTCCACCAGGCTGTTGACCTTCATGGTGATGCGGGCCTGGTTGCCGGCGCGTGCGTGGGCGGCTTCGTTGCCGATCAGCCGCAGCAGCCCAGGCCGCAGGCTGTCCGGCGCGACCAGCAGGGTGTGGTAGTCGCGGTGCTTCGTGTAGCCGGACAGGTGGTTGAACAGGTCGGCGATGTCGGCGCCGACCTGCGGGTCGGCCGTGAGCAGACCGATGTCCTCGTAGATCCTCGCCGTCTTCGGGTTGTAGTTGCCGGTCCCGATGTGGGCGTAGCGCCGGAGGGTGCCATCGGGCTCCTCGCGCACGACGAGCGCCAGCTTGCAGTGCGTCTTCAGGCCGACCAGCCCGTAGACCACGTGGCAGCCGGCGCGCTCGAGCGCGCGGGCCCACTTGATGTTCGCCTGCTCGTCGAACCGTGCCTTGATCTCGACGACGACGAGGACCTGCTTGCCGGCCTCGGCGGCGTCGATCAGCGCGTCGACCAGGGGCGAGTCGCCGCTGGTGCGATACAGCGTCTGCTTGATCGCGAGCACGGCGGGATCCGCTGCCGCCTGCTCGACGAACGCCTGCACGCTGGTCGTGAACGAGTCGTAGGGATGCTGCAGCAGGATGTCGCCCTGCCGGATCGCCGCGAACACATCGGCCGCGGAGTTGCTGTCGCCCGTTGCATGCAACGAAGGGTGCGTGACCTGCGGGATCGCCGGATATTTCAGCGCGGGCAGGTCGAGGTCGGCGATGCCCCACAGCGCCCCCAGATCCAACGGGCCGTCGATCCGGTAGAGCTGGGACTCGGTGACGCCGAGCTCCCGGACCAACAGGCTGAGCACGCGGTCGGTGATGCTGCCGGCGACCTCCAGCCGCACCGCCGGGCCGAACCGGCGTCGTGCCAGCTCCCGTTCCAAGGCTGCGAGCAGATTGTCGACGTCGCTCTCCTCGAGCGCCAGGTCCTCATTGCGGGTGACCCGGAAGGTCGAGGACGCCGTCACCTCCATGCCGGGGAACAGGTCCGGCAAGTGTTCCTCGATGACGTCCTCGAGCAGCACGAACCGGGTGCCGCCGACCGGCACGAACCGGGGGAGCAGCGGCGGCACCTTCACCCGGGCGAAGTGTTCGCGCCCGCTCTCCCTGTCGTGGACCACGACCGCGAGGTTCAGCGACAGGCCGGAGATGTAGGGGAACGGGTGCGCGGGATCGACGGCAAGTGGCGTGAGCACGGGGTAGACGTGCTCGGCGAAGAACGCGTCGATGCGGTCGCGCTCGGCCCCGGTCAGTTTCGAATAGCTGCTGATGATGATCCCGGCGTTAGCGATCGCCGGCCGTAGCTTTTCGAACGCCGCCGCGTGTCGCGTCGCCAGCTCATGCGCGCGCGTCGCGATCAGGTCTAGTTGCTCGCGTGGCGAGAGCCCAGCCGGTGTGATGCCGTCGATGTCGACCGCCAGCCGGCCGTGCAGGCCGGCGACCCGCACCATGAAGAACTCGTCCAGGCCGCCGGCAAAGATCGCCAGGAATCGCACCCGCTCCAGAAGCGGGGTGCTCTCGTCCTCGGCGAGCTCGAGCAGCCGGGCGCTGTAGTCGAGCCAGCTGCGTTCCCGATCGATGAACCGGTCCGTGGGAAGCGCTCGATCGGTGCTTCCACCGGTGTGCTGGAGGTCTTCGATCTCCTCGGCGAGCTCGTCGGCGTACCTCGGGACATCCGGGGCGCTGGAGGTCGTCGTGCTCATTACCTCACTGTCGACGATTCCGGCCGTCGAGAGGCAAGCCGCAGGTGAACAAGCAGCTAACGGAGCTTGAACGCTCGCGGGCGCCGGCCGAAATGGCGTCCCGGAGGCGCATCCGCGCCCGCGCTTATGGTGTGTGCGTGACCGCCCGGACGCTGCCATCGGACCGGCGATGGGCGCTGCTCGAGGCGGCCGATCGGGTGGTGCAACGGGACGGACCGGCAGCGTCGATGAACGCGATCGCAGCCGAGGCGGGCATCACCAAGCCGATCCTCTATCGCCATTTCGGCGACAAGGCCGGGCTGTATCGGGCGCTGGCAAGCCGGTACATCGACGAGCTCCGAGTCCGGCTGCAGGCCGCATTGTTGACTCGGGGTGGTCTCGAAGTCCGGACCCGGGCGACCATCGGCGCCTATCTGGCGTCGATCGAAGAACGTCCGCAGGTGTACCGGTTCCTGATCCAGCGCGCCGCCGTTGAGGTGCCGGACGTGCGCGGTCAGGTCGAGGGCTTCGTCCGGCGCTTCGGCGACGAGCTGGCGGCCGGGCTTCGCCACGAAGCCGTCCTCGGCGGGATCGACCCGATGCGGGCGACGGTGTGGGCGCAGGGGATCGCCGGCATGGTGCAGGCCGCCGGTGACTGGTGGCTGGACCAGCCGGCGATTCCGCGGGACGTCGTCGCCGAGCAACTCACCGCATTGGTGATGAACGGGCTGTCGGCGGACTAATCGCTTCGCTCGCTCGGGCATGTTCACCTTGACCTGGCACGATGCCCGGCGTGAAAGTCCTGGCCAGCTTCGCGGTGAAGGGTGGCGTCGGGAAGACGTCGGCTGCCGTCAACCTCGCCTGGCTTGCTGCCCGCGACGGCCGCCGCACCCTGCTGTGGGACCTGGACCCGCAGGCGTCGGCAACGTTCCTGTTGCGGGGGAAGGCGAAGGTCAAAGGTGGCGCTCGAAAGGTGCTGCTCGGCAAGAGCGAGGCGACGCGCGCCATCCGGTCGACCGGGTACGACCGACTTGACCTGCTTCCGTCCAACCCCGGCTACGTCGATGCCGCCGTCGACCTGGCTGGCGCCGGCGGCAGCGAGCAGCGCATCGGGCGGGTGCTCAAGTCGCTGCGCGCCGATTTCGACCTCGTGGTGCTGGACTGCCCCGCCGGCCTGTCAGTCGTGGCGGCGAACATCGCGCGGGCGAGCGACCTGTTGCTGGTCCCGATCGTCCCGTCGCCGCTGTCGCTGCGCACCCTCGACCAGACCGTCGACTTCATCGCGGCGCACGAGGCGACGCCGGACATCCTGATCTTTCTGTCGATGGTGGAGCGGCGTCGAGCGCTGCACCGCGACGTCGTCGGCCTGCTGCAAGGCCGTTACGCCAACGTGGCGGAAACGGTCATCGCAACCAGCGCGGTCGTCGAGCGGATGGGGCAGCGCCGTTGCCCGCTCGGGGCATCGACCCCGACCAGCGCGGCGGCTGCGGCGTACGAAGCGCTGTGGCGGGAGGTAAGCGAGCGCCTGCGCTCCAGCCAGCCAAGCGTCGCGGCTGGCTGATCCGGCTGTTGGCACCGCGTACACCCGCCGTTCACCGAGCCCCTATCGTGTGGTCGTGCGCCTGCGACTGACGCCCAGGGAGAACGTCTTCTACGAGCTGTTTACCTCGTCAGCCGACAACCTCCTGGACGGGGCGAAGGTGCTCGCCCGGCTGGTGACGGCCTCGGTGACGGAGCGCGAGCTGTTGGCGAAGGAGCTCCGCGATCTGGAGCACAAGGGTGACGATCGCACCCACAACATCCTGCGCGAGGTGAACTCCACGTTCGTCACGCCGTTCGACCGCGAGGACATCTACCGGCTCGCCAGCCGGTTGGACGACGTCATGGACTTCTTCGAGGCGGCCGGCGACTTGATCCTGCTGTACGACCTCGACGTGCTGCCGCTCGACATGCAGCAGATGACCGAGATCCTGGTCCGGGGCGCCGAGCTGACGGCGGGTGCGATGCCACGCCTGAAGTCGCTCACCAATTTGAGCGACTACTGGATCGAGATCAATCGACTGGAGAACGACGCCGACAAGCTGTACCGCCGGTTCGTGGCCCGGCTGTTCAGCGGTGAGTACGACGCATTGACCGTGTTGAAGATGAAGGAGATCGCCGAGCAGCTTGAGGGCGCCGCCGACGCGTTGGAGAACGTCGCCGACACCGTCGAGTCGATCGCCGTCAAAGAGTCCTGAGCGGTCGACGTGGAGACCTTAGGACTCGTCGTCCTCATCATCGTTGCGCTCGGCTTCGACTACACCAACGGCTTCCACGACGCCGCGAACGCGATCGCCACGTCGGTCTCAACCCGAGCGCTCAGCCCGCGGATCGCGCTCCTGCTGGCGGCGGGGTTCAACCTCTTCGGCTCGCTGGTCTCGACCAAGGTCGCCAACACGGTCGGTGGCATCATCACCGCGCCCGAGACGACCGAGGGCCTGCTGGTGGTGTTCGCGGCCGTCGTCGGCGCGATCGTGTGGAACTTGATCACCTGGTGGTTCGGGCTGCCGTCGTCGTCGTCGCACGCGCTGATCGGCGGGCTGTGCGGAGCCGCACTGGCGTCCAGCGGACACGTGAACTGGCACGCGGTGGTCGAGAAGGTGGTCATCCCGATGGTCGCCTCACCGCTGGTGGGCTTCGCGCTCGGCTTCCTGCTGATGCTCGGCCTGCTGTGGGCCTTCCGCCGGGCCAACCCGAGAGACATGAACGTCGGCTTCCGGATGGGGCAGTGGGCGTCGGCCGCTGCCATGTCGTTCGGGCACGGCCTGCAGGACGCCCAGAAGACGATGGGCGTCATCACCCTCGCCTTAGTCGTCACCCACCACCTGGGGACGTTCGCGGTGCCGGTGTGGGTCAAGGTGACGTGCGCGCTCGCGATCAGCGCGGGCACCGCCTCCGGCGGCTGGCGCATCATGCGCACGCTCGGCCGGCGGGTCTTCAAGCTCGACAACACCGCCGGCTTCGCGGCCCAGACGGTCGCATCCGGCGTGTTGTTAACGACGGCGTACGCCTATGCCGCGCCGATCTCCACGACCCACGTGATCACGTCCTCGGTGATGGGCGTCGGCGCGACGCGCAAGCTCTCCGCGGTGCGCTGGGGCGTCGCCGGGAACATCCTGGCAGCCTGGGTGTTCACGCTGCCGGCGGCCGGCCTGGTCGCTGCCGCGGTGTTCGGGCTCGGCCATCTGGTCGTCAACTGACCGGCCGCCGTGGGGCTGTGGCGCAGATCACTGCAACATTTGAGACAGTTCACTTTTGCGTTGCTAGACAAGCAAAATCGGTCATGCATGATGACTGCATGAGCAGCGACGAAGACGTTCAATGGGGTGCGCGAGTGCTACCGGGAGTGGACCTCGCTTTGTGGTTGCGGATCATCGTGGCCGCCGTCCTCGCACTGGCCGCGGCCGTCGTCGCGGTTACTGTCCGCTGACCCGCCGCGCCCCGTGCTGGGCCGGCTTGTCCGGTCCGCCGAGTGCGCGTGGCGGCGGCTCGCTGTAGAGCGACGGTGATTCTGGCCCGCGCCGGGTGGGCCCCGCGTTCGCGAACACGACGGCGATCCACGGCAGCACCAGCGCGAGGATGATCGCCACCACACGAACCCAGCCGTGCGCGACGAGCAACGCGACGACGAACGCGACCACCCGGACCGCCATCGTGATCAGGTAACGCCGTTCGCGGGTCCGGCGCTCCTCCCGCGGGCTGCGGCCAGCCGTCGTCACAAGGACCGGTTGCTCCTCGTGCCGCGCCACGCCCTTCAGTGTGCGCTCGCCGAGTTTGGTCAGCCGAACCGGCCGGTGATGTAGTCCTCGGTGCGCTTCTCGGACGGGTTGGTGAAGATCTTCTGCGTCGCGTCGACCTCGACCAGGTATCCCGGCTCGCCGGGCCCGCGCAGGGTCAGGAAGGCGGTGATGTCGGAGACCCGGGCGGCCTGCTGCATGTTGTGCGTGACGATCACGATGGTGTAGCGGTCCTTCAGCGTCGAGATCAGGTCCTCGATCGCCAAGGTGGAAATCGGGTCGAGTGCGCTGCACGGCTCGTCCATCAGCAGCACCTGCGGCTCGACCGCGATCGCCCGGGCGATGCACAGCCGCTGCTGCTGTCCGCCGGACAGCCCGGCCCCGGGCTTCTTGAGCCGGCTGCGGACTTCTTCCCACAGGTTGGCGCCCCGCAGTGAGCGTTCGACCGCGTCGTCCAGCTCCGACCTGCGCCGCAGGCCGTTCAGCCGGAGACCGGCGGCGACGTTGTCGTAAATCGACATTGTCGGAAACGGATTGGGCTTCTGGAAGACCATCCCGATCGTGCGACGCACCAGCGAGGGGTCGATGCCAGGACCGTAGATGTCCTCCTCGTCGAGCAGCACGCTGCCCTCGATCCGGGCGCCCGGGATCACCTCGTGCATTCGGTTGAGCGAGCGAAGCAAGGTCGACTTGCCACATCCACTCGGGCCGATGAAGGCGGTCACGGTCTTCGGCTCGATGGCGATGCTGACGTTGTCGACCGCCTTCGTCTTGCCGTAGTAGCAGGACAGGCCGATCGTCTCGATCCGCTTAGCCACGCGTCACCTCCCAACGAGTCCGTTGCGACGCGTCAGCAGACGCGCGGCGGCGTACAGGATCACGACGATTGCGATCAGCGTGAGGGCGGCGCCCCACGCGCGGGCCACGTTGAAGTCGCTCGACGAGCCCGCGCCCTGGAAGATGTAGGTGGCCAGCGACGACTGCGTCCCGCTGAATGGGTTGTTGTTGACGAAGTCGCTGTTGCCGATGACCAGCAAAACCGGTGCGGTCTCGCCGGTCACCCGTGCGATCGCCAGCATCGCTCCGGTGACGATTCCGGTCGAGGCGGTGGGCAGCACGATGCGGACGATCGTCTTCCACTTTGGCACGCCGAGTGCGTACGACGCCTCCCGAAGCTGGCGCGGCACCAGCCGGATCATCTCCTCCGCCGAGCGCACGACGATGGGCAACTCGATGATGGCAAGCGCCAGCGACCCGGCGAAACCGGAGAACCCCTGGTTGAGAGCCAGCACCCAGAACGACAGCACGAACAGGCCCGCGACGATCGACGGAATACCGGTCATCACGTCGACGATGAAGCGCACGCCGAACGCCAGCCAGCCGGTGCCGTATTCGGTCACGTAGATCGCGACCAGCAGGCCGAGCGGGACGCTGATCACACTCGCGATCCCGACCTGCTCGACGGTGCCGATGATGGCGTGATACACGCCGCCACCAGGCGACAGCGGACCGATGCCCGACATCGAGTGCGTGAGGAACGACCAGCTGATCCGGTCGAGTCCCCGCTTGATGGTGTAGCCGATGGTGAACACCAGCGGCAGCAGCATCAGCAGCAGCGCGAGCGAGATGCCGCTCGCCGCGAGCCGGTCCATCGCGCGCCGCCGGCCTTCCCGCGCCCAGCTCACGGCCCCCAGAACGGCCATGCTGGCGACCGCCGCCGTCACGATGTAGTCCGCTCGACCTGCCAGCGGCGTCGCGGCGAACAGCGCCGCGACCACGCCGAAGGTGACGACGATGCTGGCGGCGAGCGCCCAGCGCGGGAGCGCGGCTCGCCGGATCCGGGCATCCGCGGTCAACGTGCTCATACGGCGGCGCTCGTCTCGCGCGTGCCCGACCGCGCGATCACGGTGCGTGCGATGAAGTTGACAACGAGGGTGAGCGCGAAGAGCACCAGGCCGCTGGCGATCAAGGCCGACCGGCCGAGCGCGCTCGCCTCACCGAACTGGTTCGCAATGTTGGCGGCGATCGTGCTGCCACCGGGGATCAGGATGTGCCAGTTGATCGAGGTCACGTTGCCGATGACCAGCGCGACGGCGATCGTCTCGCCGAGCGCCCGGCCGAGGCCCAACATGACGGCGCTGACCATCCCGGGCCGGCTGGCGGGAAGCACCGCCGTACGGATCATTTCCCAGCGCGTGGCGCCCAGCGCGAGCGCCGCTTCTTTCTGCGCCGGGTCGATCTGCCGGAACACTTCGCGGCTGATCGCAGCCACGATCGGCAGGATCATGACGGCGAGAATCACCGCGGCCCCGAACACCGACTTGCTGTAGGTCAGAGCTTGCCCGCCGGGGTCGGAGAACAGCGGAATCCAGCCGAAGTACGTCGACAGGAAGTGCTGCAGGCCGATGAGGTGGCCGAGCAGGAAGAACGCTGCCCACAGGCCGTAGATGACCGACGGGACGGCGGCGAGGAGGTCGGAGGCGTACCCGAGGAGCGTCGCGATCCGCCGGGGGGCGTATTCGGTGATGAACAGCGCGACACCGAACGCGACCGGCACCGCCATGAGCAAGGCGAGCGCAGCCGTCAACAGCGTGCCGAACGCGAGGGCCGCGATGCCGAACGAGGTCGGGTCGGCGGCGTTGAACTGCTTCGTGGTCAGGAAGTTCGTGTGGTCGTGCTGCAGCGCCGGCGCCGCCTTCGTGATCAAAAAGACGGCGATCGCCGCCAGCAGGACGAAGACGAACAGGCCGGCCGACAGCGTGATCGCCTTGAAGACCTGGTCTCCGCGACGCTGCGAGCGGCCCATGCGGATGCTCGTGGCATCGGCTCCGGGTGCGATGGCGACCACTGTCCTCCTCTAACTAGAGCCGAGCGGTCCGGCACCCTGGTGCACGGCGCCGGACCGCTCGGGCCGATCCTTGCGGGTTAGCCGCTGATGCTCGCGATCGACTGGCTGACCTTCGACACCAGGGACTGCGGCAGCGGTGCGAAGCCGAGCTGGTCGACACCCTGCTGGCCAGCACCCACCGCATAGCTGAGGAACTTCTTCAGCGTGTTCGCGGTGGTGGCGTTGCTGTAGCTGTCGCACACGATCACGTACGAGACGGTCGACAGCGGGTACGCCACTTCTTTGGCGAAGTCGAGCGTGCCGGCGAGGTTGTTGCCGCTTCCGGTGATCTTGAAGCCCTGCTGGATCGCCTTGCTGACGTTCGCCGTCGTCAGCGCGGTGAAGGCACCCTTGGCGTTCTTCACCTTGGCCGTCGGCAGGTTGTTCTGCGTGGCGTAGGACTGCTCGGCGTACGTGATGCCACCGTCGGTCTGCTTGACCCCGGCAGCCACGCCGCTGGAGCCCTCGGCTGCTTGGCCCGCACCGCTCGGCCAGGTGAGCGTGGTGTTGGTCCCGAGGTTCCAGACGCCCTTCGCCTGGCTGCTCAAGAAGCCGGACAGTACGGCGGTCGTCCCAGAACCGTCCGAGCGGTGGTAGGAGGCGATTGTGGTCGACGGCAGGCTCACACCCGGGTTCGTCGCCTTGATCGCGGGATCGTTCCACTTCTTGATCTGGCCCTGGAAGATCTTCGCGATCGTATCGGCGTCGAGCTGCAGGTTCGAGACGCCGTGAAGGTTATAGATGATCGCAACGCCGCCGGCCGTCACCGGGAAGGTGATCGCCTTGCCGTTGCAGCGCTGATCCGCCTTGGTCTGGTCGGCGGCCGGCATTACGACGTCTGAACCGGCGTAGTCGACGTTGCCGTTCTCGAACTGCTGGATGCCGGCTGTGGAGCCCACACCCGTGTAGGTCACCTTGGCGCCGTCGCACTTGCTGGGGAACGCGGAGGCCCACTGCTGTTCAAGCGTCTGCTGGAACGTCGAGCCTTGGCCGTTGAGCGAGCCACAGCTTCCGGAACTAGCCGCAGCCGGGCTAGTGCCGCCTCCGCCTCCACTGCTGCTGCTGCCGCACGCAGCCAACGTCAGGCCGGCCGCCGCGGCAACGCCAGCGGCGCGCAGCGCGAGCGAGAACTTCACGATGTCGGAACCTCCGCGTTCAGATGGGGCCCGGCGTATCCGAACCCACCGCCGCTGACGGTAGGAATCGCGGGAAACCCAACGCCCGCCAGCAGGTGAACGGAAGGTGAACGCTGACCGACATCTAGGAGGGGCGCTGATTGGGACTGGCAACGTCAGCCCTCGACGGCAACCGCATCTCCCGTCGCGAGCTCGCCGGTGACGAGGAACACGACCCGGCGCGCCACGGACACCGCGTGGTCACAGAACCGCTCGTAGTAGCGGCCGCAAAGGGTGACGTCGATCGCGGCCTCGATCCCGCCGCGCCACGACTCGTCGAGCAGGGTGGTGAACAGCTGGCGATGCAAATCGTCCATCACGTCGTCGTCGCGCTCGAGCTCCTGTGCCATCGCGAGGTTGCGGCTGGCGATGACGCTTGAGCACTTGGCGCAGATCCGCTGCGCGACCTGGCCCATCTCGAGGACGGTCGCCTGCAGCTCCGCGGGGATCGCCGGCGCGGGATAGCGCCGCCGAGCCAGCTTGGCGATGTGCAGCGCCAGGTCACCCATCCGTTCGATGTCGGCCACCATCCGCAGGCTGGCGACGATGATCCGCAGGTCGCGGGCCACCGGCTGCTGCCGCGCGAGCAGGTCGAATGCCGCGCTCTCCACGTCGCCGTACAGCTCGTCGATCGCCGCATCGCCGGAGATCACCGACTCGGCGGCTTGCAGGTCGGCGTCCAGCAGTGCCTGGGTGGCGCGGTTGATCGCGCTGCCGGCCAGTCGAGTGATCTCGACCAGTGAGGCGTTGATGGCGTCGAGATCGTCGTGGTACTGGTCGCGCACTACGCCTCCTACGGCCGGCGAAACGCCACATGTCGACGTTGGGTTTCTACGGTGCTCCGTTGCGGTCGAACAGCAAGTGACATCAAGGTAAACAACCGGGGGCGGCCTCGTGAAAGCTGCCGATCCGCAGGCGTATCGCGGTTTCCAAGCGGGGCGTTAACGGTTGCGGGTCCATATCATCGCAGCGTGGCTAGCGACCCGGCGGCTGCAGAGCCGATCGGGCGGCGCAGCGCCGCCGAGACGATGTTCGAGCGGCTGCCCAGTGCGGCCGTCCTGCTCGATGCCGACGACACCGTCCGGTTGGCCAACCGCGCTGCGCGAGCCCTTGGCGTGATCGGCGGATCCTCTCTGACTCCCGAGGTCGAGGAGCTGCTCCGGTTGGCGCAGAAGGCGCGCCGGACCGGCGAGCTGCAGAGCGCTGAGGTGAGCATCGGGACCAGCGGGTTTCCGCGCCGGTCGCTCTCGTTGGGTGCGCGAGCCGAGCGGCTCGACAACGGCGAGGTGGCGCTGATCCTCGACGACCTCACCGAAATCAAACGGATCGAGGCGGTCCGCCGCGACTTCGTCGCCAACGTCGGACACGAGATCAAGACGCCGGTCGGCGCCCTGCAGCTGCTGTCGGAAGCCGCCCTCGACGCCAAGGACGATCCCGAGACGATGCACCGGTTCATCGTGCGGATGCAGCACGAGGCACTGCGGCTGTCGCGACTCGTGCAAGACCTGCTCGACCTGTCCCGGCTGCAGGGCGGCGAACCGTTGCCGGACGCGAAGGCGGTGCGGGTCGACGCGATCCTCGACGAGGCGATCGACCGCGCCCGGGCTGGCGCCGATGCGCAGGGCATCACCATCGTGCGCGGCGGTGAGCCCGGCCTCGTCGTACACGGCGACGAAGGCCAGCTGATCACCGCCGTCGCCAACCTGCTCGACAACGCGGTCTCCTACAGTCCCGATGGCACCCGGGTGGCAGTCGGTGCCAGGCTGCGCGACGAGGTCGTCGAGATCACGGTGACGGACCAGGGGATCGGCATCTCGCCGCGGGAGCAAGTTCGGATCTTCGAGCGGTTCTATCGAGTCGACCGGGCGCGGTCTCGGCACACCGGCGGTACCGGGCTCGGACTCGCCATCGTCAAGCACACCGTCGAGAACCACGGCGGTGAGGTCAGCGTGTGGAGCCGGCCCGGGGAAGGCAGCACCTTCACGATCCGGTTGTTTGCCGTGCCGCGTAATAGCAATGGTCAGCTGCGGGAGGCAGGAGCTTCGTGAGCCGGATCTTGGTGGTCGAGGACGAGGAGTCGTTCTCGGACGCGCTCAACTACATGTTGCGACGCGAAGGCTTCGAGGTCGCGGTCGCGTCGACCGGTCCCGACGCGATTGAGGAGTTCGACCGCAACGGCGCCGACCTGGTGCTGCTGGATCTGATGTTGCCCGGCTTGTCGGGACTGGAGGTCTGCCGCGAGCTGCGGCAGCGCTCGCAGGTGCCGGTGATCATGGTTACCGCGAAGGACTCCGAGGTCGACAAGGTTGTGGGGCTGGAGATCGGCGCCGACGACTACGTGACCAAGCCGTTCTCCTCCCGCGAGCTGGTTGCGCGGATCCGCGCCGTCATGCGCCGCCGTGGCGTCGACGGTGAGGAGGCGCTGGCCCCCGCACTCGAGTGCGGCCCGGTGCGGATGGACGTCGAGCGCCACGTGGTCAGCGTCAACGGCGACACCGTCACGTTGCCGCTCAAGGAGTTCGAGCTGCTCGAGTTCCTGCTCCGCAACGCCGGGCGGGTGCTGACCCGCGGCCAGCTGATCGACCGGGTGTGGGGCAGCGACTACGTCGGCGACACCAAGACACTCGACGTCCACGTGAAACGGCTGCGCGCCAAGGTCGAGCCCGACCCGGCTCACCCCCGTTACCTGTTGACCGTGCGTGGGCTCGGCTACAAGTTCGAACCCTGACCCGCTACGTCGCCGGTTGCTCGGTGGCGCAGTACTTGCACTTGGTCGCGGCGAGCGGCAGGTCCTCGGACAGGCACGCCGGGCACGTCTTGGTCGGCGCCGGATCGCCGAAGACCGTCGTGCCGCGTCGCGCCATCACTGCCTTGTAGGGCACCACGATCAGGAAATAGACCACCGCCATGAAGATGACGAAGTAGATGATCGCGGAGATGAACGAGCCGAGATTCAGAAAGGTCCCGGAGCCGCCGCCATTGATCAGTTGCCAGCCCAGCCCGGGTCCGCTCTTCTTGCCCTGAGCCGCGGCGATCAGCGGGTTGATGATGTTCGTCGTAAAGGCGTTGATCAGTGTGCTGAAGGCGAGCGCGACGACCAAGCCGATGGCGATCACGATGACGTCGCCGCGCAACAGGAAGTTCTTGAAGCCTCGGAGCATTGTCGATCCCTTCTGACGATTCCCCAGCGGGAGTCTGACGCACCGAAGGGCGATGTGGCACGCATCGTGTCCGCTAGCTCGGCGCGTGCACCGCGACCGAGAGGCTCGACCCGCCGGCCGCCTGGGCCAGCGCCGCGGCCTGTTGCTGCGTGGCGGCGACGATCAGCAGCCCGCTGTGGTCGGCGCTGCCGACGCCGGGTACGGCGAGCACCTGCAGGTCGTCGGCAACCGTCTCGGGTTGCGCGAGGCCGTCGCCCGGCGCGGCGGTGGCGATGACGGCGACCCGGTCGCCGGCGCGCACCAGGCTGGTTAGCCCGGCGCCGTCGCTGACTCGCACCGAGACCGCGAGGTCGCCGGCATCGCCCAGCGCGGCCAGTAGGTCGGCGGAGACCAGGCGGACGTCGGTCAGTGGCTCGCCCGCGCGGACCGGCGCTGCCAGCAGCCGGCCGACCGGCGCCGCGCCGGTCAGCGCACCCTTCGGCAGCGCGGCCGCCGGCAGCCGCTCGGGCCGCAGGTCGTCGCGGCCGAGCGGCCGACCGCCGGACAGGTCGCGAGCCGCCACCCAGAGCCGTGCGCCGGCGGCGGGATGCGGCTTCACGGCGCTCAGCCCGAACGCCACCGCCAAGCCGACGAGCAGCGCCGCCACCAGCCGCGGGTGGCCGCCGAACGCCGTGCCGAGTTGCTGTCGCAGCCGGATGAGTCCCCGCTCCATGCCGGGACGTTAGGAAGCCCGGGGCCGGTGCCGAGCCGGCGTCGCGAAGGTTGTGGACGCCGCCGGACTAGGCGACCTTGCTGCCGCCGGATGTGGACGACGACGTCGACGACGTACTGCTGCTGCTGGAGTCCGAGCTCGAACTGCTCGAACCCGAGCCCGACTCACCGCCGGACTTGGTGCCGCCGGAGTCCTTGCTGCCGCTTTTCGCCGACTCGGAGCTGCTGGACGAGCCGTTCGAGCCCGACTTGGCGCCGGAGCGACTGTCGGTCTTGTAGAAGCCGGAGCCCTTGAAGACGATGCCGACCGGGGAGAACAGCTTGCGCAGCCGGCCGTCGCACTCGGGGCAGACGGTCAGCGGCTCGTCGCTGAACTTCTGCACAACCTCCAGCTCGTGGCCGCACGCGGTGCAGGCGTACTGGTAGGTCGGCATCGGCCCCTCCTGAGCGGCTCAGACCCGTTGGCACTCTCGGGTCCCGACTGCCAAGTGTGCCCGAAGATCGGAAAAAATGCAGCCTCGTACGATGAGTTCGTGCACCTCCCGAACCGCCGGCCGCATTGAACTCACACACCGCGTTCACCGCCTGGCAGTTCGCGCCCCTCGTCTCCGCCGCCCTGTCGGCGCTGTTCGTGCTCTACCTGTACGGCGTGTGGCGGGTGCGCCGCGCCCATCCGACCCGGCCGTGGCCGTGGTTGCGCACGACCACTTTCGTGCTTGGTCTCGTCGTGGTGGCGATCGCCACGCAGAGCAGCATCGGCGTCTACGACGACGAGCGGTTCGCCACGCACATGGTGCAGCACCTGCTGCTGATCATGGTGGCGCCGCCGCTGCTGGTCGCCGGCCGCCCGATCATGCTGCTGCTGCACGCCTCCCGTAACCCGCTGCATCGCTGGGCCAAGGCGATGGTCCGGTCGCGCATCGTCACGGCTGTGACCTGCCCGCCGCTAGCGGCCGTGATCTACGCCGTGACCATCGTGGGCACCCACCTGACCGGGTTCATGAACGTCGTGCTCACCCACGAGTCCGTGCACGAGCTCGAGCACGCCTGGTACCTGGTAGCCGGATACCTCTATTTCTTGCCGTTGCTCGGCTCGGAGCCGATCAAGTGGCGGATGTCGTTCCCCAGCCGGTTCCTGCTGCTGGCGCTGAGCATGCCGGTCGACACGTTCGTCGGGATCGTGCTGCTGCAGGCCAACCACGAGCTGTTCCCGGCGTACCGGACTCCCGGCCGCTCGCCCGGGCAGCTGGTCGACGACCTGCACCTCGGCGGCGGGATCATGTGGGCGGCCGGCGACGGCATCATGTTCATTCTCATCCTGTGCCTGTTCGTCGTCTTCCTTCGCGACCGCCGGGCGCACGGCAGCATGGGCGACTGGCTGGAGGGGGCGCGCTCACAGGTGCTGCGGGAGCACGCCACGTCGGCCGGCATCGAGGTGCCGACTGCGGCGTCGGCCCGCCGCGGCCAGACGATCGACGACGACGCCCACCTCGCGGCCTACAACGCCTATCTGGCGAAGCTCGGCCGCCGGCACGAGACGGGTTAGGGATGACGAGATTTCGAGGCAATCGCCGGGTCGCGCTGCTCGCGGCCGTGGCGGCAGGCGCGCTGGCCGCGCTGACCGCGTGCGGCGGCGGATCCGACCCGATCGCGCAGCCGAGCCACAACGTCGGCTTCGCGCTCGACAAGCCGCTGCCGGCCGCGATCCGCAACCTGCCGCTGACCAAGCCGGACGGCACCACAACCACGCTCGCCGCCTACGCCGGCGAGCCGGTGCTGATTGCCGACTACCTGACGCTGTGCACCGACATTTGCCCGATGATCACCGCCAACGTGGTCACCGCGGCGCGGGCGATCCGGGCGGATGGCTACGCCGGCAAGATCGCGCTGCTCGAGATCACCGTCGACCCGCACCGGGACACCGCGGCGCGGATGCGGGCCTACCAACGGTTGTACGGCGGGCCGATGCCGGACTGGACGCTGCTGCGCGCGACCCCGGCGGACACCGCAAAGTTGTGGCAGTTCTTCGGGGTCGGCTACCAGCGCGTGAAAGAGGGCAACCCGCCGGACATCGACTGGCTCACTCACAAGCCGCTCACGTATGACATCGCGCACACTGACGCGGTGCTCTTCCTCGACGCCTCCGGCCACCTGCGGTTCGTCATCGACGGCAGCCCGAACGTCCAGGGCAAACAGCCGCCGGCACCGCTGACCCGGCTGCTGAGCCGCGAGGGGATCCGCAACCTGCGCCACCCGGACCAGGGCGTCAGCTGGACCGTCGGACAGGTCCTCGACGTGTTCAGCTGGCTCACCAACCACCGCCTGGCTGACCCCGCCTGAGCGAAACGCTGGCGGCGTTCTCGGTCGCTTGCGTGCCTTCAAGCACGCGGCGCTCCCTGCGGCCTTGCCAGCCTTCCGCTCAACCGCGGTGGGGGAGGCAGATTCCGCTCGTCAACGGTGCGGGATCGGGGCACAATGTGGGTCCAGCCCCAGCAGAAAGTCGGTGACATGCGCACTGGTCGTGGCGCCGCCGTCGCGGGCGTCGTGACGCTTGCCGTCGTCGCGGCCGGCTGCTCGTCGTCGCAGCAGATCGGCAGCTCCGGCCACCCGAACCCGCCCGCCGCGCTCCACATCGTCACCGCGAAGCACCACGCCCACCGGGTCGCGTTCGACAAGCCGCTGCGGGTGCACGTCCGGCACGGCGCCTTGACGGCCGTGACCGTCCGGGAAGCCGACGGCACCATCGTGCCGGGGGCATTCAACCCGCGGCACACCGCGTGGCGCAGCCGCACCACCTTCATCCCGCTGACCAAGATGGTCGCGACCGTCAACTATCTGGACCTGGACCACAAGTCGGCTACCCGGCAGGTCCCGCTGCGGGCGACCGACGCCAAGACCCACCTGTCCGCGCTGTTGTCACCGGGCGCCGGCGACACCGTCGGCGTCGGATCGCCGGTCGCGGTCTCGTTCAGCCGGCCGGTCCCCGACGCGATGCGCGCCGCCGTCGAGCGGCGGCTGTCGGTGCAGACCGCGCCGAAGGTCGTGGGGGCGTGGCACTGGATGAGCGACCAGAGCGTGCACTGGCGGCCACCGGCGTACTGGAAGACCGGGACGCACGTCACGATCTCCTCCGACCTGCAGGGCCTCAACTTCGGCGATGGCGTCTGGGGGGCGAACGGGCATCACAGCACCTCGTTCAAGGTCGGCGACGCCCACGTCAGCGAGGTCGACGTCGGCCAGCACGTGATGCGGGTCTACAACAACGGCACGCTGATCAAGACGTTCCCGGTCAGCGCGGGCCGCGACCAGTACCCGACGATGGGTGGCGTCCACATCGCGATCGACAAGGCGCCGAAGGTGATCATGGACTCGGCCACCGTCGGCATCCCCAAGGGCAACCCGGACTACTACTACGAGACGGTCTACTGGGACGTCCGGATCACCGATGGGGGAGCGTTCGTGCACGCCGCTCCGTGGTCGGTCTCCGACCAGGGCAACACCAACGTCTCGCACGGCTGCGTGAACTTGAGTACGACGAATGCGGAGTGGTTCTACAACTGGTCGTTGCGCGGCGACATCATCGACGTCTACGACACCCCACGGCCGCCGAGCCCGACCGACCCGGGCACGGCCGACTGGAACATGTCGTGGAAGCAGTGGGTGGCCGGCGACGCCCTCCCGACGGCCGCGGCAAAGCGGCTGCACCCCCCGATGCCGCGCGACGGCGAGCCGGGCTTCGGGCCGGCGCCCAAGCACCAGCACCACACGCACCACCACGTGACCCACGCCTGAGCGGCTGCGTCACCCCGGCATCGGCGCGGGCCGGTCGACCGGCATCGGTCCGCCCGGCGCGAGGATCCCGGTCACCGGCCGGTCGTGTGGCTCGACCGGCACCGTCGCCACCACCTCTTCGTCGAACACGACCGCGGTGACCGGCACCCGGACGTCGGCCAGCGCGCGGTCGTAGAAGCCGCGCCCGCGGCCGAGCCGGTTGCCCGCGCGGTCGACCGCGAGCGCCGGCACGATGACCGCGTCGACGCCCTCGACGGCGCGCAGGCCGAGCCGTGGTCCCGTCGGCTCGAGCAGCCCGAAGCGGCCGGGCAGCACGCTGCTCGGCCCGGCGTACGCCGCCCAGTCGAGTGCGTCGGCCGTGACCACCGGCAGCAGCACCTCGACGCCCGCGTCGTGCAGCCCGTCGAGCAGCTCTCGCGTCGGCGGCTCGGTGCCGACCGACAGGTACGCCGCGACCCGGCGCGTCGCCGACCAGGCGGCCACGCCGTGGCTCGCCAGCGCCCGGCCGGCCCGCTCCCGGTCGGCCGCCGGGCGGCTACCCCGCCGCGCCAGCACCGCTCGGCGCAGCTCCTCCTTCGGGGTCACGACGCCAGTGTCTCGCTGCGTAGGGTGGTGCCATGGCGACGTCGGGCGGCCGGGTGCGCAAGGCGGTGATCCCGGTCGCCGGACTGGGCACGCGGTTCCTGCCGGCCACCAAGGCGATCCCGAAGGAGATGCTGCCGGTCGTCGACAAGCCGGCGATCCAGTACATCGTCGCGGAAGCCGCCCGGGTGGGGCTCGACGACGTGCTGTTCGTCACCGGCCGCAACAAGGCGTCGCTCGAGGACCACTTCGACCGCAACGTCGAGCTCGAGGACAAGCTCGAGGGCGACGACGGCAAGCGCGACCTGCTCGACCGGGTGCGCGACGCGACCGGGCTGGCGACCGTCCACTACGTCCGCCAAGGCGAGCCGCGCGGGCTCGGCCATGCCGTGATGTGCGGCGAGCAGCACGTCGGCAGCGAGGCGTTCGCGGTGCTGCTGGGCGACGACCTGATCGACGAGCGCGACCACCTGCTCGACCGGATGCTCGACGTGCAGCAGCAACTCGGCGGCTGCGTCCTCGGGCTGCTCGAGGTGCCGCACGAGCAGATCGGGATGTATGGCTGCGCGGCCGTGGAACCGACCGGCGACGACGACGTGGTCCGGGTCACCGGGCTGGTCGAAAAGCCGCCGCCAGACACCGCGCCCAGCGACCTCGCGCTGATCGGCCGCTACGTCCTGACGCCGGAAATCTTCGGCATCCTGCATGACACCCCGCTGGGCAGCGGCGGCGAGATCCAGCTGACCGACGGCATCAAGCAGCTGATCGATCGGCCCGGTGACGGCGGCCCGGTCCACGGCGTGGTGTTCCGTGGCCGGCGTTACGACACCGGTGACAAGGCCGACTACCTGAAGGCGATCGTCCAGTTGGCATGCGACCGCGCGGACCTCGGGCCGGAGTTCCGCGAGTGGCTGCGCGAGTTCGTGGCGGAGCGGGTCGGCGTCGACGCCGACCCGCCGTTGCAGCCGTAGGACCAGCTGTGGCGGACGGGTTGAAGTCGGTCGACGCGCACCTCGACGACATCCTCGCCGTCGTCGGGCCGCTCGGGTCGCTGACGCTGACCCTCGGCGACGCGCACGGCTGCGTGCTCGCCGAGACGGTCACGTCGACGTTCCCGTTGCCGCCGTTCGACAACTCGGCCATGGACGGGTACGCCGTCCGACAGGCGGACGTCGCCGCGGCGACCGACGACAACCCGGTCGTGTTGCCGGTGGTGGGCGACGTCGCTGCCGGCAGCACGACGCCGTACGCCGTGCAACCGGGGCTGTGCGTGCGGATCATGACCGGCGCGCCGATGCCGCCCGGCGCCGACGCCGTCGTGCCGGTCGAGCAGACCGACGGCGGGCTCGCGCAGGTGGCGATCCACGTCGCGCCGCGGCCGGGTCAGCACGTCCGCAGGGCTGGGGAGGACGCGCCCGCCGGCAGCGACGTGCTCGCGGCCGGCACCCATCTCGGCGCCACCCAGATCGGGCTGCTCGCCGCCGTCGGCCGCGGGCGCGTGACGGTGCGGCCGCGGCCGCGGGTCGTCGTACTGTCCACCGGCAGCGAGCTGGTCGAACCCGGGCAGCCGCTCGGCTTCGGCCAGATCCCCGACTCCAACAGCGCGCTGCTCACCGCGGCCGCGCAGGAGGCCGGGGCGATCCCGTTCCAGGTCGGCATCGTCCCCGACGATCCGGGCGCGCTGGCCGACACGCTGGAAGACCAGCTGATCCGAGCCGACGCGGTCGTCACCAGCGGCGGAGTGAGCGTCGGCGCCTACGACGTGGTCAAGGAGGTGCTGGCGCGCTCCGGCACCGTGCGGTTCGACCGGGTGGCGATGCAGCCCGGCATGCCGCAGGGCTTCGGCACCGTCGGCCCGGACCGTACGCCGTTCTTCGGGTTGCCGGGCAACCCGGTCAGCGCCTACGTGTCGTTCGAGGTCTTCGTCCGGCCAGCGCTGCGGCGGATGCTCGGCGTCGAGCCGATCGAGCGGCCGTCGGTGCGCGCCCGGTTGGGCGAGCCGGTGCGCTCGCCGGCGGGGAAGCGGTCGTTTTTGCGTGGCTGGCTGTCGGTGGAGGACGGGGCGTATGCCGTGCGCCCGGTCGGCGGCCACGGATCGCATTTGATTGCGTCGCTGGCGGCGTCCAACGCGTTGATCGTCGTACCGGAGGACGTGACCGAGGTCGAGGTCGGCTCGACCGTGACGGTGATGATGCTGGAACGGCGGCAGCGGTGACGGAAGCGCGCGAGCCGCGGGCGAAGCTCACCCACGTCGACGAGACCGGTGCGGCCCGGATGGTCGACGTGTCGGGCAAGCCGGTGACCGCGCGGACCGCGACCGCGACCGGCCGGGTGCGGGTCAGCGCGGAGGTGGTGCGGCTGCTGCGCGCCGGCGACATGCCGAAGGGCGACGCACTCGGGGTGGCGCGGGTCGCCGGGCTGATGGGCGCCAAGCGCACGCCCGACCTGATCCCGCTCTGCCACCCGATCGCGCTGCACGGCGTCACCGTCGACCTCGAGGTCGAGGACGACGCGGTGGCGATCACGGCGACGGCGCGCACCGCCGACCGCACCGGGGTGGAGATGGAGGCGCTGACCGCGGTCGCCGTCGCCGGGCTGGCGCTGATCGACATGGTCAAGGCGGTCGACCCCGCGGCCGTGATCACCGACGTGCAGCTGGTCGCCAAGAGCGGCGGCGTCCACGGCGACTGGCAGCGCCCATGACGGCCTCGACCGTGCCGGACGGCGCCCGGGCCAGCGTGGTCACGGTGTCGAACCGGTCGTACGCCGGCACCCGCGAGGACACCGCCGGGCCGTTGCTCGCCGACGGCCTGCGCGACCTCGGGTTCGCGGTCAGTGATGTCATCGTCGTGCCCGACGAGGTCGACCGGATCCAGGCGGCGCTGCAGGCCGCCGTCGACCGGCGGGACGACCTGGTCGTGACGACCGGCGGCACCGGCTTCACGCCGCAGGACGTGACGCCGGAGGCCACCCGGCCGCTGCTCGAGCGCGAGGCGCCGGGGCTCGCCGACGCCGTCCGCCAGCAGGGCCGCGACGCCGTGCCGACCGCGATCTTGTCGCGCGGCGTGGCGGGCATCGTCGGCGGGACGATCGTCGTCAACCTGCCCGGCTCGCCCGGCGGCGTGCGCGACGGAGTCGCCGCGCTCGCACCCGTCATCGGGCACGCCGTGGCCCAGCTGCGGGGCGGTGACCACTGATGGCGGCGCTCGGCTGGCCGGCCGTGCTGCGCGACGGTGACGTCACGCTGCGGCCGCTGCGGATGCGCGACCTGCCGGCCTGGGTGGACGCCCGGCGGCGCAACGTGGAGTGGCTGCGCCAGTGGGAGGCGACGCCGCCAACCGGGCCGGCGACGTTCGGCGCGTCGGCGTCGGTCTTCACCGCGATGACCCGGCGGCTGCGGCGCGAGGCCAGGCGCGGGCAGGCGCTGCCGTTCGTCGTCTGCGTCGACGGCGAGCTGGCGGGGCAGCTCAACGTCGTTGGGATCGTCCGGGGGTCGCTGGAGTCAGCCAGCATCGGCTACTGGGTCGACCAGCGGTACGCCGGGCGCGGCGTGATCCCGACCGCGGTTGCGCTGGCCGTCGACCATTGCTTCACGGCCGTCCGGCTGCACCGCATCGAGGTCAACATCCGCCCCGAGAACGCCGCCAGTCGCCGCGTCGTCGACAAGCTCGGCTTCCGGCCGGAGGGCGTCCGGGAACGCTACTTACATATCGGCGGCGAGTGGCGCGACCACCTGACCTTCGCCCTGGTTGCCGACGACGTACCCGGGGGGTTGCTGCGCCGCTGGCACTCGACCCGCGACCTCTCCGTCTGACCGCGCCGTCACGGCGCCGCCACTGTCACCTACATTGCTGGCGACACACCGAGGGGAATCCGTGCCAGGGGCGGGCTGGGTCATTACGTTCGTCCAAGATGGACGCCAACTGTCGGCGGGGGTGAGTGGATGAGCATCTTCATCATCCTCGGACTGGTCGTCATGTGGGGCGCCCTGTTGCTTCCGATGTGGCTGCGCCGCCACGACGACGCCGACGAAGCCCGGTCGGTCGACCGGTTCTCGACCGCGATGCATACGCTGTCGCGACGTGAGGGACGCGGCGCCGACGATCGGTCGGTCGTGATGCCTCACCGCACCCGTGATCTGGACGTGCACGTCTCGGGCGCCTCGGCACCGGCGGCGACCAGTTCGCGGCCGGCGCTGACCGCCGCGCAGCGCCGCCGCCGGGCCCTAACCGCGCTGCTCGGCATCACGATCCTGAGTTTCGGTGCCGCCGTGCTGGTCGGCGGGGCGATCCTCTGGGTCGCCCAGGTCCTGATCGACTGCTGCCTCGCGGCGTTCCTGGCACACCTGCGCACCCAAGCGAAGCGCGCGGCCGAGCGCCGTCGCGCGGCGCGGCTCGAGTCGCGCGCCGA
>DASZPL010000045.1:0-37702 GCA_035550315.1 Mycobacteriales bacterium
ACGGCTGCCTCCGCCACGGCGCCCGCTACGACGAGCACACCGCCTGGGCCGCGCACACCAACTCATCGACAGCGGCTGCTTGACCAATTAGAGCCGTGGGATGTCTAGTCCGCAGCGCGGGCACGGGCCGACCGCGTCGAGCGGACGGAGCGCGCCGCAGCCGTCGCCGCTGCAACGGACCACGTCGACGGTGGCGTCGAACGTCGCGTCGTCGAGCGGTCGCCGCGGCCGGATGATCCCGAGCTCCGGGCGGCGCGGCGCCCGCCGACGGGCGAGCTCGCGGCTGGCCGACCGGCGATCGAACGGCAGCACGACGCACGCGCCGGCGGTCTCGACCACGCGCAACCGGTCGCGGCCGGCGCCGTAGCGCACCAGCAGGCACGGGTCGTGGGTCTGACCGTCCCACCAGTTGCCGTCGTAGCCGATCACGTCGGCATCGGCGAGCTGGGCGACGGCGGCGTGCAGCCGTTCGATGGTGAGCTGGTCGCGCAGTCGCCGGGAGTCCCGGTCGCGCACGGCATGGTTCGCCATGCGCAGATCATCGACGGAGGCCGGCGACGACCGGTGGCGCCACGCCGCGGGCGTGACGTTAGCGTTTCGGCCATGGCCGCGTCGTACCGATCTGCGCTCGTCACGGGTGCATCGAGCGGCATCGGGGTCGCGTTTGCGAAGTCCCTCGCCGCCCGCGGCTGCGACTTGGTCCTCGTCGCCCGGCGGGCCGACCGGATGCAGGCGCTGGCCCGCGATTTGGCCGGCGTTGCGGTCGAGGTGCTGCCGGCCGACCTGGCGACCGATGACGGGGTCCGCTTGGTCGAGGAGCGACTGGCGGACGACCCGGTCGAGCTGCTCGTCAACAACGCGGGCGTCGGCATCGACGGCCGGTTCGAGGCGCAGTCGGTCGACGAGGCCACCGACGTGGTGCGGGTGAACGTGATCGCGCTGCTGCGGCTCACCCACGCCGCGCTCGGGCCGATGATGCGCGCCGGTCACGGCGGGATCCTCAACGTCTCGTCGTTGGCGGGCGACCAGCCGCTGCGTGGCTTCGCGACGTACGCCGCCTCCAAGTCCTTCGTCTCGACGTTCACCGAGTCGCTCGCCGCGGAGGCCCGCGCCGCCGGCGTGCACGTCACGCTGGTGAAGCCGGGCTACGTGTACACCGAGATGACCGAGCAGACCGCCCCCGACCCGAAGTCGCTGGTCGGCCGGTTCTGGCTGCAGCCCGAGGACGTCGCGTCGGCGGCGCTCGACGCGGTCGAGCACGGTCGGGTCACCTGCGTGCCCGGCCTGCCGTGGCGCGCCCTGAGCACTGTCGTGCAGTCGATCCCGCATCCCGTCGTCCGCGCCGTCACGTCGCGGTTCGACGCCTCGGGCTGACTCCTCAGGCGGACCGCCGGCGGGTCCGTGACAGGTGTACGAGCATCGGCAGGACCGACAGCACCACGGCCGCGACCGCGATCACCTCGATGTAGCGGCGGATGAACGAGACGTGGCCGATCCAATGGCCGAGCAGGATGATCGGCACCACCCAGACGATGCCGCTGAGCAGATTCACGACCGCGAACCGGTGGCGTCGCATGCCCGCAACCCCGATGAGCGGGAACACCAGCGTCCGCACGATCGGCACGAATCGGCCGAGCACGATGGTGCGGCCGAAGCCGAACCGCGCCAGGAACCGGTCTGCCCGCTCGACGTACTCGCGCCGGTAGAGCCGGCCTTCCGGCCGGTCGTGCAGCGCCGGGCCGGCGCGTCGGCCGATCTCGTATCCGCCCTGCGCGCCCAAAACCCCGCCGCAGACCGCTGCGATCAGCAGCCAGCCCAGCGGCATGTGGAAGCCGAGGGTGTTGTGGTGGTCGGTGGCGTAGCCGGCCAGGAAGAGCAGCGAGTCACCGGGCAGGAAGAACCCGATCAGCAACCCGGTCTCCGCCGCCAGGATGACGAAGACGCCGATCACGCCGAAGGTCGACAGCAGATGGCTGGCTGAGACCGAGCCCAGCAACGCCATCGGGTGATGCACCGGCGAAGGGTAGCGGCTGGTGCGGGGCATACTGCTGAAACGAGACGTCATCGCGAGGAGTCAGGTCATGCCGATCGCCAGTCCCGAGGTCTACGCCGAGATGCTCGACCGCGCGAAGTCGAATGGCTTTGCCTACCCGGCGATCAACGTCACGTCGTCACAGACCGTCAACGCTGCGCTGCGCGGCTTCGCCGAAGCGGAGAGCGACGGCATCCTGCAGGTGTCGTGGGGCGGCGCCGAGTTCGCCTCCGGGGCGACGATCAAGAACATGGTCGACGGCGCCGTCGCGCTCGCCGAGTTCGCCCGCCTCGTCGCGAAGAACTATCCGGTGACCGTCGCCTTGCACACCGACCACTGCCCGCCGGAGAAGCTCGACGGCTACATGCGGCCGTTGCTCGAGCTCTCGATCGAGCGGGTGAAGCGCGGCGAGGACCCGATCTTCGGGTCGCACATGTGGGACGGCTCCGGCATCGACCTCGAGGACAACCTCAAGACCGCCGACGAGCTGTTCGCCATGTCGATCGAGGCGCGCACCATCCTAGAGTTGGAGATCGGCGTCGTCGGTGGCGAGGAGGACGGCATCTCGAACGAGATGAACGAGAAGCTCTACACCTCACCGAAGGACATGCTGCGGGTCGCCGAGGTGCTCGGCGCCCCGGGTGAGCGCGGCCGCTACCTGCTCGCCGCGGTGTTCGGCAACGTGCACGGCGTCTACAAGCCGGGCGCGGTGAAGCTGAAGCCGTCGATCCTGAAAGAAGGCCAGGAGTACGTCGGCAAGGAGCTCGGCGTCGACCGGCCGTTCGACCTGGTGTTCCACGGTGGCTCCGGCTCCGCGCTCGAGGAGATCCACGAGACGCTGAAGTACGGCGTCGTGAAGATGAACGTCGACACCGACACGCAGTACGCGTTCAGCCGGCCGGTCGCCGACCACATGTTCAAGAACTACGACGGCGTCCTCAAGGTCGACGGTGAGGTCGGCAGCAAGAAGGTCTACGACCCACGGTCGTGGGGCCGCAGCGCCGAGGCCGGCATGGCAGAGCGCGTGGTGCAGGCCTGCCAGGACCTCAAGAGCGCCGGGACCAAGCTCGGCTGAGCTGGCTCGAGACAACCCGAAGGCGCCGTCGACCGTCCCGTATCGTGACTGAGTCGACTTCGATCCATGGGGGAACCGTGTCGTCGTTTCGCGCCGCGCAGGTGCTAGAGGGACGCCGCGCTGCACTGCGCGCCGTCACGGTCGTCGGCGCCGCCGCCGGCGTCTTGCTCGGCGGGGCGACGACCGTCGGCGCCGCGACGTCCAGCGGGCTGAGCGTCACCAGTCTCTCCCCGAAGGCCGGACCGGTCGGCTCGGCGCTGACCATCTCCGGTAGCGGTTTCGGCGTCGGCGACATCGTGACGGTCGGCAACTCTTCACCCGTCAGCCCGGACACGTTGGCGTCGACGAGCATCATGACCGTCACCGTGCCGGCCGACGCGACAACCGGGCATGTCGTCGTCGCCGACGGCACCGGCGCGACGGCGACCAGCTCGCAGGTGTTCACCGTGCAACGCGGCACCCAGGCGGAGATCAGCCGCTCGGCCGCGGCCGTCACCTACCCGCATCGGGTCACGCTGACCGGGCGGCTGCTGCTGTCCGGCAACCCGGTCACCGGCCCGCGCGCCATGCTGCAACGCAAGGCCACCCAGGGCGGCCACTGGCACCGGGTGCCGGGCACCCACACCAAGCACGCCGACGCCACCGGCCGGGCGAGTTGGCGGCTCGCCCCGAAGTCAACCTGGTCCTACCGCGTCTCGTTCGCAGCCGGCGGCTCGACGACGGCGGCGACCAGTCCGGCGACCACGGTGGCGCTCCGGCCGCACCTGACGTTGCAGCGGCCGACCGCGGCGTACTTCCTGCATCCGACCGTGCTGCACGGCACGATCGCGCCGCACCTGTCGGGACGGATCGAGCTGCAGCGCCACCACCACGGTCACTGGCGCCCGGTCGCGCACGCGGCCGCCCACCACGGCCGGTTCGCCGTGACGATCACGCCAAAGACGGCCGGGGTCGAGCGGCTGCGGCTGGTGCGTACGGCGGACGCCCACCACCGCCGGGCGGTCAGCAAGGCGCGGCGGGTGGCCGTCGTCGGACGCAACTTGTCGTACGGCGCGAGCGGCGCCGACGTGAAAGCGTTGCAGCAGCGGCTCAAGGCGCTGCACTACGACGTGGGCAAGGTCAGCGGCAGCTACGGCTGGGACACCGTCCACGCGGTCACCGCGTTCGAGAAGGTGCAGGGCATCAGCCGTGACGGCCGCACCGGCACCGCGGTGTGGAAGGCGCTCGGTCACCCGAAGCGACCGCACCTGCGGCACCCGTACAAGCACGTGGCCGCGGTCGAGGTGAACCTCAAGCAGCAGGTGCTGCTGTACGCCGTCAACGGCAAGATCAAGCGGATCGTCGACACCTCGACCGGCGGCGGCTACACCTACACCAACCCGAAGACCGGCATCCAGGCCACGGCCATCACGCCGATCGGCCACTTCCACGTCACCTACAAGGTGAACCACCTCGAGGTGGTGCCGCTCGGCACGATGTACCGCCCGGCGTACTTCGACTACTCCGGCGACGCGATCCACGGTGAGGGCGAGACCAACAGCAGCAGCGACGTGCCGCCGTACCCGGTGAGCCACGGCTGCGTCCGCATCCCGAACTCGTCGCAGGACCGGCTGTACGACAAGCTGACCGTCGGACTGTCGGTCTGGATCTACCGGTAGGCGGCGCGGTCGTGAGCGGTCCGAACCTGCTCGGCGAACCACCGCCGACCCAGCTGCCGGACAACGACGAAGCGCGCAGCGCGCTGGACCGCGGCGAGGATCCGACGGAGGTCGCGGCCCGGTTCCCCGCCTACTCCGCCGCGTGGGCCGCGCTCGCCGACCGGGCGTTCGCCAACGGCGCCGTCATCGAGTCCTACGCCTACGCGCGAGTCGGCTACCACCGCGGTCTCGATGCGCTGCGCCGATCCGGCTGGAAGGGCCACGGCTCGGTGCCGTGGGCGCACGAGCCCAACCGCGGGTTCCTGCGGTGCCTGCACGCGCTCGCCCGCGCCGCGGCCGCGATCGGCGAGACCGACGAGGCGCAGCGGTGCGAGGCCTTCCTGCGAGAAAGCGACCGCGCTGCCGTCGACGCGCTGAAATAGCGCCGGCCGGTAGTAGCCTTTTTTCGCAAGAGGCTCTGGTCGCTTGCGACTAGGGCCTTCGTCGTTGAAGGGATGCGCTGCGATGCCGGCGATCGCGCTGCTCGGCGCCCAGTGGGGCGACGAAGGCAAGGGCAAGGCGACCGACCTGCTCGGCGAACAGGTCGACTACGTCGTCAAGTTCAACGGCGGCAACAACGCCGGCCACACCATCGTGATCGACGACGAGACCTACGCGCTGCATCTGCTGCCGGCCGGCGTCCTCACCCCCGGGGTCACGCCCGTCATCGGCAACGGCGTGGTCGTCGATCTGTCGGTGCTGTTCGACGAGATCGACGCGATCACCGCGCGCGGTGTGGACTGCTCCCGGCTGGTGGTCTCGGCGAACGCGCACGTGATCGCGCCTTACCACGTGCTGACCGACAAGGTCGGCGAGCGGTTCCTCGGCAAGGCGAAGATCGGTACGACGGGCCGCGGCATCGGCCCGGCGTACGCCGACAAGATGTCGCGCCTCGGCGTCCGGGTGCAGGACTTGTTCGACGAGAAGATCCTGCGGCAGAAGGTCGAGGGCGCGCTCGAGCTGAAGAACCAAGTGCTGGTGAAGGTCTACAACCGCAAGGCGCTGTCGGTCGATGCCGTGGTCGGCGAGCTGCTCAATTACGTCGACCGGCTCCGCCCGCTGGTCGCGGACACATCACTACTGCTGTCGCGCGCCCTCGACGACGGCAAGGTCGTGCTGCTCGAGGGCGGCCAGGCGACCATGCTCGACGTGGACCACGGCACCTATCCGTTCGTCACTTCGTCGAACCCGACCGCGGGCGGCGCCGCGACCGGTTCCGGCATCCCGCCCACTCGGCTCGACCGCGTCGTCGCGGTCGTCAAGGCCTACACGACGCGCGTGGGCTCGGGACCGATGCCGACCGAACTGCTCGACGACGACGGCGAGCGGTTGCGCACCGTCGGCGGCGAGTTCGGGGTCACGACCGGCCGGCCGCGGCGGTGCGGCTGGTTCGACGCGGTGGTCGCGCGCTACGCCGCGCGGATCAACGGCGTCACCGACTTCGTGTTGACCAAGCTCGACGTGCTGACCGGTTGGGAGCAGCTGCCGGTCTGTGTCGGCTACCGCGTCGGCGACACGACGTACGACGAGATGCCGATGACGCAGACCGAGTTCCATCACGCCGAGCCGGTCTACGAGCTGCTGCCCGGCTGGGACGAGGACATCACCGGCGCCCGATCGCTGCACGACCTGCCGAAGGCCGCCCGCCGGTACGTCGAGGTGGTCGAGGCGATGAGCGGCGCGCCGGTGTCGGTGGTCGGTGTCGGTCCGGCACGCGACGAGACCATCGTCGTCCGGCCACTCGTCTAGTGGCGATCGCCCCCGGCGGCCGGAGCCTGGTCGGCCGCCACGTCCGGCTCGACCCGGCGACTCCGGAGGACGCCCCGGGGCTGTTCGCCGCGCTCGACGACGAGCGGGTCTGGGCGGCCGGTTACGCCGGCGGGCCCTCCGCCCGGCCAACCTCGCCGGCCGGCTGGGAGGCGGTGGTCGCCAAGGCCGCGGCCGACGAGCGCGCGATGTTCACCGTGCGGCTGATCGATGACGGCCGGATCGTCGGCACGTCGAGCCTCGGCGACGTCGAGCTCGGCCACGACCGGGTGCACCTGGGGTGGACGGCGTACGCCCCCGTCTGCTGGGGCACCGCCGTCAACCCGGAGTGCAAGCTGCTGCTGCTCGGCTACGCCTTTGACGACTGCGGTTTCGGCCGGGTGAAGATCCAGACCGACCTGATCAACCTGCGATCGCAGGCGGCCATCGCGAAGCTCGGCGCGACCCGCGAGGGGGTGCTGCGCCGGCACATGCGCCGGCCCGACGGCAGCTATCGCGACACCGTCGTGTTCGCCGTCCTGGTCGACGACTGGCCGGCCGTCCGCACGGGCCTCGAGGCCCGGCTGCAGGCTCCGGCCGGTCGATAGCCTCGCGGTCATGCGCGTCCTAGTCATCGGCGGCGGCGGGCGCGAACACGCGCTGTGCTGGGCGCTCTCGCGCGACCCGGACGTCGAGGCGATCAGCTGCGCGCCCGGCAACCCGGGCATCGCGCAGCTCGCCGAGCTCCGCCCGCTGACCGACCCCGTCGAGGTGGCGACGGCAGCGGCGGCCGACCTCGTGGTGATCGGACCTGAGGCGCCGCTGGTCGCCGGCGTGGCCGACGAGCTGCGCGCGGCCGGGTTCGACGTCTTCGGGCCGAGCGCCGCAGCCGCCCAGCTCGAAGGCAGCAAGGCGTTCGCGAAGCAGGTGATGGCCGCCGCCGGTGTGCCGACGGCGGCGCATCACACCTGCACCACTCCCGACGAGGTGGCGGCCGCCCTCGACGCGACCGGTGCGCCGTACGTCGTGAAGCACGACGAACTGGCCGCCGGCAAAGGCGTCGTCGTCACCGACGACCGGGACGAAGCGATGCGGCACGCCGCCGGCCACACCGTGGTCGTCGAGGAGTTCCTGGACGGGCCGGAGGTGTCGCTGTTCTGCCTCACCGACGGCTCGGCGGTCGTGCCGCTGATCCCCGCGCAGGACTTCAAGCGCGTCGGCGACGGCGACGTCGGACCCAACACCGGCGGCATGGGCGCGTACGCGCCGCTGCCGTGGGCACCGCCGGGCCTGGTCGACGAGGTGGTCGCGGCGGTGGTGCAGCCGACCGTCGAGGAGATGTCCCGGCGAGGCACGCCGTTCACCGGCTTGCTCTACGCCGGACTGGCGCTGACGTCGCGGGGCGTCAAGGTGGTCGAGTTCAACGCCCGGTTCGGCGACCCGGAGACCCAGTCGGTGCTCTCGCTGCTCGACACGCCGCTCGGCGGGTTGCTGCGCGCGGCGGCCACCGGAGAGCTCGCCGCGCACCCGCCGCTGCGCTGGCGGGACGGCGCCGCCGTCACCGTCGTGCTTGCCGCCTCCGGCTATCCGGCGGCGCCCCGCACCGGTGACCCGGTCACGGGCCTCGACGGTCTCGCCCACCTCGACGGCGTCACGGTCTTTCACGCCGGCACCGCCGTGGCGGACGGCCGCGTGGTCAGCAGCGGCGGCCGCGTGCTTGCCGTCACGGCGGTCGGCGCGGCACTCGCCGGTGCGAGAGAATCGGCCTACGCCGCCATCGCACAGGTCCATCTCGACGGCGGTCACTACCGGCATGACATCGCGCAGGCGGCGGCGGAGCAGGCAGAGCGGCGGGAGGCGCGGGCGTGATCGAGCGCTACACCTTGCCCGAGATGGGCCAAGTGTGGAGTGAGGCCCACAAGTACGAGTTGTGGTGCCGCGTCGAGACGATCGTGCTCGAAGCCCACGCGGCCGCCGGCACCGTCCCGGCGGACGCGGTCGGACCGGTCCGGGCCGCGCTCCCGCCGACGCCCGACGCGGTGGCGGCGGTCGAGTCGGTCACGCAGCACGACGTCATCGCGTTCCTCACCGCCTGGGCGGACAACACCACACCGCGCGAAGCGGCCGCGTGGGTGCACCACGGCATGACGTCGAGTGACCTGCTCGACACCGCGCTCGCGGTGCAGCTCGTCGAGGCCACCGACCTGCTGCTCGCAAAGGCCACCGCCGTCGTGGTTGCGCTGCGCGACCACGCGCTCGCCCACCGCGCCACCCTGCGGGTCGGCCGGACCCACGGGGTGCACGCCGAACCCGACGTCTGGGGTCACCGGGTTGCCGACTTCGCCTTCGCCATGGCCCGCTCCCGCGACCGGCTGGCGCGGGCGCGCGCCGCCGTCGCGATCGCCAAGATCTCGGGCGCGGTCGGCAGCTACTCCAACATCGACCCGGCGATCGAGCGGCAGGTCGCCGACGCACTCGGTTTGCGTCCGGCCGACGTCGCCACCCAGGTCGTCATCCGTGACGGCATCAGCGAGTGGGTGTCGGCGCTCGCCGTGATGGCAACGGTCTGCGAGGCGATCGCGCTCGAAGTACGGCACGGGCAGCGCACCGAGGTGCGGGAGCTGGCCGAGCCATTCGGCTCCGGCCAGAAGGGGTCGAGCGCGATGCCGCACAAGCGCAACCCGATCCTGTGCGAGCGGATCTGCGGGCTGGCGCGGATCGTGCGGGCCCAGGTGGTGCCGGTCTACGAGGGCATCCCGCTGTGGCACGAGCGCGACATCTCGCATTCGTCGGTGGAGCGGATCGCGCTGCCGGACGCCGCCATCGGCACCGACTACCTGCTGCACCTGACTACGCGGCTGGTCAACGGTTTGGTGGTCGACGCGGCGCGCATGCGCGCCAATCTCGACGCGACCGGCGGGTTGATCTACTCCAGCGCGGTGCTGCTGGAACTCGTCGAGACTGGGCTGTCGCGCGAGGCGGCGTACGCCATCACGCAGGCGGCCGCGATGGAGACCTGGTCGAGCGGCACGCCGTTCCGGGAGACGCTGCGCAAGCACGCCGCTGACGCCGGCCAGCAGCTCGACGAGGCGCGGCTCGACGAGGTCTGCCGCCCCGAGCGTTACCTCGAGCGCCTGGACGGCGTGTTCGACCGCGTCGCCAGCTTGCAGTGACCGCGCTCCCCGGGCTCGAGCACCGGCACCTGCACGCCGGGAAGGTGCGCGACCTCTACGACGCCGACGACGGCCGGCTGGTCATGGTCGCCAGCGACCGGATCTCGGCGTACGACTACATCCTGCCGACCGAGATCCCCGACAAGGGCGCCGTCCTCACCGGCATGTCGCTGTGGTGGTTCGCGCAGCTGGCCGACGTGATCCCGAATCACGTCCTCAGCGCCGATCCCGCCGACTTCCCGAGCGACTTCGCGCCGTACGCCGACGAGCTGCGCGGCCGGTCGGTGCTGTGCCGGCGGCTGACGATGGTCGCGGTCGAGTGCGTCGCCCGCGGCTACCTGGCGGGCAGCGGTGTCGTCGAGTACGCCGAGCGCGGCAGCGTCTGCGGCGTGGCACTGCCGGCCGGCCTGGTCGAGGGTTCGCGGTTGCCGGAGCCGATCTTCACGCCGACCACGAAGGCGCCGGTGGGCGAACACGATGCGCCGATGACCTTCGCCGACGTCGTTGCCGCGGTCGGCGCCGACACGGCGGAAGCGCTGCAGTCGCTGACCTTGGCGGTCTATCAGCGCGGCCGCGAGCTGGCCGAGCGGGCCGGCATCCTGCTGGCCGACACCAAGGTCGAGATCGGCCTCGACGATGCCGGTCAACTGGTGCTCGGCGACGAGGTGCTGACCCCGGACTCGTCGAGGTTCTGGCCCGCCGACGGCTGGCAGCCGGGTGGCCCGCAGCCGTCGTACGACAAGCAGTTCGTTCGCGACTGGCTTGCCGCGCACTGGGATCGCAGCGGCTCGCCGCCGCCCCTGCCGGATGACGTCGTCGCTCGCACCCGCGAGAAGTACGTCGAGGCCTACGAGCGGCTCACCGGTCAACGCTTCGCCGACTACCTCGCCGGCTGACCGTTAGGGTCGATCGCGTGGCGCGGGTAGTGGTGGACGTGATGCCGAAGCCGGAGATCCTCGACCCGCAGGGGCAGGCAATCGCGCGGGCGCTGCCCGCGCTCGGCCTGGGCGCCGTCACCGGGGTGCGGCAGGGCAAGCGGTTCGAGCTCGACGTCGACGGCGACGACCCGCTCGGCACCGCGACCCGGGCGGCGGAGGCGCTGCTCGCCAACCCGGTGATCGAGGACTTCACGGTGCGGCTCGAGGACCAACCCCGCCAGTAGACTCGAGCCGTGCCAGCCCGCATCGGTGTCGTGACCTTCCCGGGCTCGCTCGATGACCGCGACGCCGCCCGCGCCGCCCGGGTCGCCGGTGCCGAGCCGGTCGCCCTCTGGCACGGCGACACCGATTTGCAAGGCGTCGACGCCGTCGTCCTGCCCGGCGGCTTCTCCTACGGCGACTACCTGCGCGGCGGAGCGATCGCGCGGTTCTCACCGATCGTCGACGAGGTGGTCGCCGCCGCCGGCCGCGCCCTGCCGGTGCTCGGCATCTGCAACGGCTTCCAGGTGCTGTGCGAGGCGCATCTGCTGCCCGGTGCGCTGATCCGCAATGCCGGCTTGCACTTCGTTTGCCGCGATCAGCGGTTGCGGGTCGAGTCGACGTCGACGGCGTGGACGAACCAGTACGCCGCCGACGAGGAGATCGTGATCCCGATCAAGCACGGTGAGGGCCGCTACGTCGCCTCGGACGACGTGTTGGACGAGCTCGAGCGCACCGGCCGGGTGGTGTTCCGCTACATCGGCGATTCCGGCCGCCCGGCCAACCCGAACGGCGCGCTGCGCGACATCGCCGGCATCCGCAACGAGGCCGGAAACGTCGTCGGGCTGATGCCGCACCCCGAGCACGCGATCGAGTCGCTCACTGGCCCCAGCGCCGACGGTCTCACGATGTTCACCTCGGTGCTGAAGTCCTTCGTTGCTGCTTGATGGACACCGTCGAGTACGCCGCCACCACCCCTGACCTCGACCAGCCCTACCTCGAACTCGGCCTAAAGCCGGACGAGTACCAGCGGATCCGGGAGATCCTCGGCCGCCGCCCGACCGACACCGAGCTGGCGATGTACTCGGTGATGTGGAGCGAGCACTGCTCCTACAAGTCCTCCAAGGTGCACCTGCGCCAGTTCGCCGTCGACCCGCCGGCCAGCGAGGCGATGCTGGTCGGCATCGGCGAGAACGCCGGCGTCATCGACGTCGGCGACGGCCTGGCCGTCACCTTCAAGGTCGAGAGTCACAACCACCCGTCGTACGTCGAGCCCTACCAAGGCGCGGCGACCGGCGTCGGCGGCATCGTCCGCGACATCCTCACCATGGGCGCGCGGCCGATCGCGGTGATGGACTCGCTGCGGTTCGGCGAACCCAACGCGCCCGAGACCCGCGGCCTGGTCGGCGGCGTGGTCGCCGGCGTCGGCGGCTACGGCAACTGCCTTGGCCTGCCGAACATCGGCGGCGAGCTCGCCTTCGACCCGACGTACGCCGGCAACCCGCTGGTCAATGCGTTGTGCGTCGGGGTGCTGCCGCACGACCGGCTGCAGCTCGCGCAGGCGAAGGGCGTTGGCAATCAGGTCGTGCTGCTCGGCGCCAAGACCGGGCGCGATGGCATCGGCGGTGTCTCGGTGCTCGCCAGCGCCACCTTCGACGAGGGTGGGCCGTCGAAGCGGCCGGCGGTGCAGGTCGGCGACCCGTTCACCGAAAAGCTGCTGATCGAGTGCTGTCTCGAGCTGTTCGACCGCGGCCTGATCACCGGCATCCAGGACCTCGGCGGCGCCGGGCTGTCGTGCGCCACCAGCGAGACGGCCTCGCACGGTGACGGCGGGATGCGGATCGACCTGGACCGGGTGCCGCTGCGCGAGGCGTCGATGCCGCCGCTGGAAGTGCTGACCAGTGAGTCGCAGGAGCGGATGCTCGCCATCGTCGTGCCCGAGCATGTCGACGAGGTGCTGGCCACCTGTGCGAAGTGGGGCGTGCTCGCGACCGTGATCGGTGAGGTCACGGATGGCGACCGGCTGGTCGTGCGCTGGCACGGCGACGTGGTCGCCGACGTACCACCCGGCTCGCTGGCAGATGACGGACCGGTCTACAGCCGCCCGCTTGCCCGCCCCGACGCCGAGCAGGATGCGCTCGCCGCCGACGGCGCCGACCGGCTGCCGCGCCCGTCCAGCCCGGCCGAGTTGCGGGAGGCGATGATGCGGCTGGCTGCCTCACCGGACCTGTGCTCGCGCCGCTGGGTGACCGAGCAGTACGACCGCTACGTCCTTGGCGGCACCGCCCTCGCGATGCCGCACGACGCCGGTGTCGTTCGGTTGTCCGACGACAGCCCGCGCGGGATCGCGCTCTCGCTCGACGGCAACGGCCGGATGGCGCGGCTCGACCCGTACGCCGGCGCGCAGCTGGTCCTGGCCGAGGCCTATCGCAACGTGGCCTGCACCGGAGCGCGACCGCTCGCGGTCACCGACTGCCTGAACTTCGGTTCGCCCGAAGACCCCGCCGTGATGTGGCAGTTCGCCGAAGCCACCCGCGGCATCGCCGACGGCTGCCGCGTCCTCGGCACGCCGGTCACCGGCGGCAACGTCAGCTTCTACAACCAGACCGGCGCGACCGCGATCCACCCGACGCCCGTGCTCGGAGTGCTCGGCGTCATCGACGACGTGTCCCGACGGCTGCCCAGCGGCTTCGTCGCCGCCGGTCACGCCGTCATCCTGCTCGGCGACACCGCGGCCGAGCTGGACGGCTCGGCGTGGGCGTGGGTGACTCACCGGCACCTCGGCGGCCGGCCGCCTGCCGTCCGGCTCGACGCCGAGCAGGCACTCGCCCGGTTGGTCGCGCAGGCTGCCGCGGATGGCCGGATCTCGAACGCCCACGACGTCTCCGACGGCGGCCTCGCGCAGGCCTTGGTCGAGGCGGTGCTGATCGACGGTGTCGGCGCCACCGTCTCGGTCGCGGACTGCGTCCCGGACGGCGACCGGTTCGTCGCGTTGTTCAGCGAGTCGACCGCCCGCGCGATCGTCGCCACCCCGGAGCCGGACGCGGTGCTGGCGAGCGCCGCATCGTTCGGCGTACCGGCTCGGCTGATCGGCACCACCGGCGGCGACGCGTTGGTCATCGACGAGGTCGGCGAGCTGTCCATCGCCGAGCTGCGCGAGGCCTCGGAGGCGACGCTGCCCACCCTGTTCGGCTGATGCCACCGCGCGGTCAACGATCGACGGCGCGGCTGCCCGACCTCCGCGTGGCGTACGACGCGCAGCAGGCCCTGTTAGTGCAGTGGCTGGCCGACCTGCCGGCCGCGGCGTGGCGGCAGCCAACCCGGCTGGCCGGTTGGACGGTGCACGACCTCGCGTTCCACACCACCGAGGTGCCACGTGCGCTGACTCGAGCCATTGCCGAACCGCGCCCGACGGCACGTGCGCTGAGGATCGCCGAGTACACCGCGCATTGGGCATCGGCCGCGGATGAGATCGCGGCGCGCGACCGCGGCGCCGCGGGCGACCTCACGCCGGCGCAGATCCTCGACCGCCACGCCGCGGAACACGCCGCCCTGCACGCCGCACTCGACGAGACGACCGGCGATCCGGCGATCGCGGCCCGCCGGGGTCCGATCAAGCTCTCCGACTTCCTCGCAACGCGCATCAACGAGCTAGTCGTGCACGGCCTCGACCTCGCGGCAGCGGTCCCGGATCAACCCGCGATGCCGCTTGACCGCCGCGCCGCCGCAGTCTCGTGCCGGATGCTGGCCGGCATCCTCGCCGAGCGTGTCCCCGGGCGCAGTGTCGAGCTCCGCGTCCCGCCTTACGTCGCCGTGCAGTGCGTCGCCGGCCCGCGTCACACCAGAGGTACGCCGCCGAATGTCGTCGAGGTCGAGCCGGTCGGCTGGATCGAGCTCGCAACCGGCCGCCTCGACTGGACGGCCGCGGTCGACGGCGGCGCGGTGCGCGCGAGCGGCGAGCGCTCCGATTTGTCGGCGTACCTTCCGGTGCTTTCCTGAGCCGCAGCCTTCCTGAGTCGCATAGGGTGCCCGGACAACCTGGGGGAGGTTCGGTCTTGACGGCAGCGTTGAACCACACCATCGTCTACGTGCGCGACCGGGACGCGTCGGCCCAGTTCATCGCCCAGCTGCTCGGCGTAACGGTCGAAGAGCCATCGGGCCCGTTCCGCCCGGTGCCGCTCGGCAACGGCGTGACGCTCGACTACATGCAACGCGACGATGTCGTGACGGCGCAGCACTACCCGGCCGTGCGATCGAACCCGATCGTTCGCTCCAGCGGTCGCTGAGTCTTCAACTACGAAGTCCAGCGGGTACGCGGCCTCCCTGGATCGCAGTTGCTCTAATCGACCTTATGCGGAAACTTCGGATGGAGGGCAGCGTGAGTCGGGTGGTCGCGGCCTCGCCGGATCTCGTATACGCAGCGATCTCCGACGTCCGGCGCATCCCGGAGTGGAGCGCCGAGTGCTATCGATGCGAGTGGCTCGATTCAGGAAGCGACGCGATTTGCGGTCGCCGCTTCCGTGGTCGCTCTCGATCCGGCCTTATGCGCTGGGCGAAGACCTGCGAAGTCACAAGCGCCGATCCACCGCGCACGTTCGGCTTTCGGACTCTCGCCAGCTGGCGTAGCCCGAGCTCGACTGAGTGGCGCTACGACCTTGAGCCAGCCGCGGGGGGCACGCGGCTCGCAGAGTCATACGTGATCCATCGCGCGCCGCCGGGGCCGCTGCTCGCCGTGATCGCGCTACTGGCCCCGCACCACTTCGACATGACGCCCGACCTCGCGGCCACTCTCGAGCGAATTGACGGCGTGCTAACTGGATCCGAAGGAACGTCTCGACCCTGACCACTCGTGTCCTATTGCCGATTAAGGTCGCACTGTGGGTACACCGCGGAGGGCAGGCCTGGTCGCCGCCGTCCTGAGTGGCGGGCTCGTGGCAGCCAGTGGCGCCGATGCCGTGCCCTCGGCGCTGCATCACGTGACGACGACGGTGCCGGTGCACGGTCATGTCACTCGTCTCGTCGTGGACGACAACAGTGGCGCGGTCACGGTGCAAGCCGGCACGACGTCGAGCGTTCGGCGGTCCAGCGACTGGAACCTGATCGCCCCCAAGGTCGCGCAGACCCTGCATGACGGAACGCTCACCGTCACGACTCGCTGCCCGAACGCGATCCCCGAGAACAACTGTGGCGTCGACCTCGTCGTCACGGTGCCGGCCCGGACGCGTACCGACGTGCACGCCGCCGTCGGCCACGTGAGCCTTCACGGCATGAGTGGCGACGCGTCCGTCGACGCCGCGGTTGGTGACGTGACGATCAGCCACGCGCGGTCCCGGCACGTGACGGTCGACAGCGCGGTCGGCGACTTGCGCATCAGCCTGGCCCGGTCGCCGCGAATGGTGCGGCTCAGCTCGCCGGTCGGCGACATCCAGCTGCGAGTGCCAGCCGGAACGTACGACGCCAGCGCGGTGAGCCAGCTCGGCGCCGCGAAGGTTCGCGGAATCACCCGGCGGGCGTCATCGCATCGTCACCTGTCGGCGCGAAGCGTCACCGGTGACGTTCACATCCTTGGCGTCACACCAGCTGCGGGGTAATCCGCTAGGTCCGGCGGACCTCGATGCCGCCTTGCGCGTTGCGCCAGATCGTCCACCTGCCGTTGTGGACCAGCCAGTGGTGGAAGTGGCACAGGTACGCCGAGTTCGGGAGATCGGTCGGGCCGCCGTGCGCCCAGTGCTTCAGGTGATGCAACTGGCAGCGGTCGAGCCCGGCCTGGCAGCCGGGGAACGTGCAGCCGCCATCCCGGATCGCGGCTGCGCGGCGTTGGGCCGGCGTCCAGACCGGGGTCGCCCGCCCGAGGTCGAGAACCGCGCCGTCGCTGCCGAGCACCGCAGGGATGAGGTTGGCGTCGCAGGCCAGTCGGCGCGCGGTTGCCGGGCTCACGTCGAACCGGCCGACGTTGCCGCCGGCGTCGGTTGCGTCCAGCTCGGCCCGCAGCGCTTCCCAGCTCAGCGTCGTGACCACGGTCGGTCGCTGCCCGCCGACGTCGGGGAGCCAGTCGCAAGCAAGCGAGTGGCGCGCCAAATCGACTAGCGCGTCGGCCTTGCGCTGGCACGACGTCCGCTCGTCGCCGGCGTCGTTCACCGCTCGCTGAGTCAGCGCGTTCAGCGCCGCGAGCATGGTCTCGCCGGACTCCGGATCGAGCATGGCCTCGAGATGAAGCATCCCCTCGAACGTCGTCACGGCCTTGGCCCAGCGGTCGGCGTACATCCGCTGCTCGCGGGCCTCTCGATCCTCGTCAGCGCCGGAGCGCAGCCGGATCTCGCGGGCGACCTGTCCGAGCGTCACCGGATCCATCGATCTCGCGGCATCCACGAGGATCGACTCGGCGTCCTCGCGCCACATCAGCGGCAGCTTGCTCAGGCAGCCGTTGATCAGCCGAGCGTGCTCGTGGCTGATGTCGCCGGCGTCGAGGGCAGCAGCCAGCTTGGGCTGGAACGGACGCGACCGGGCTACCGCCACTCGCTGGCCGGCCTCGGTCGGGCTGAGCCGTTGCTCCTCGATCAGCCACGATCGTGTGGCCCGGCCCGCCTCGTTGATCGTCGCCTGCCGCGACTCGGCAACCTGCAGCCGCTGGCTGATCAGTCCGTCGAGCCGGGATCGCGCCTGCAGCAGCTCCTCGATCTCGGCGAGCAGCGCGGCATCGGACTCACTGCGCACGTCGGCGGCCGCGAGCGCGTCCAACACGGACAGCACCTGCGACACGGCGCCTCCTCCCGGTCGAACGGATGTTCGAATCCTACCAAAGCGCTCACCCGGGCCGCAAGCGGAAAACCGTTGCAAATCAAGGATTTTTCGTCACGAGTTGTCCACAGCAACCGTGGGCGAGCCGATCCGTCCACAGATCTGCGCGCGCCCGTAGACTGGGCGGTGCGAGCCTCCCCGGTCGACGATGACAAGGAGCCCGGTCGGTGCCTGCTGACGCAGCCGACGAGCACCCTCCGCTTTCTGGCGTACCCGCGAACGACCCGATCCCGGACGAGGCGCCACCCCGCGACGCCTGCGGCGTGTTCGGCGTCTGGGCGCCGGGCGAAGAGGTCGCGAAGCTCACCTACTTCGGGCTCTACGCGTTGCAGCATCGGGGCCAAGAGGCCGCCGGCATGGCCGTTTCCGACGGCACCACCGTCGTCGTCTACAAGGACCTGGGCCTGGTCGCCCAGGTCTTCGACGAGCCCACCCTCGGCGCGCTGACCGGCCACCTTGCGATCGGCCACAACCGCTACTCGACGACCGGCTCCTGCACGTGGGAGAACGCGCAGCCGTCGTACCGGCCGTCCGGCCAGGGCGGCGGGATCGCGTTGGGCCACAACGGCAACCTGACCAACACCGCCGAGCTGGCCGCGAAGTACGCCGGGCGTCCCGGCGATCCGACCCGGGCGGGTCGGCCGCAGTCGACCAGCGACTCCGACCTGATCACCGAAATGCTGGCCGGCCATCCGGACCTGTCGCTGGAAGCCGCCGCGATGGAGGTCCTGCCGCAGCTGCAGGGTGCCTTCTCGCTGGTGTTCATGGACGAGCACACGCTCTACGCCGCGCGCGACCCGCACGGCGTCCGGCCGCTGGTGCTGGGCCGGCTGGAGCGCGGGTGGGTCGTCGCGAGCGAGACCGCGGCGCTCGACATCGTCGGCGCGTCCTTCGTCCGCGAGGTGGAGCCGGGCGAGCTGGTCGCGGTCGACGAGCACGGGCTGCGCTCGCAGCGGTTCGCCGAGGCGACGCCGAAGGGCTGCCTGTTCGAGTACGTCTACCTGGCACGTCCCGACACCGCGATCGCCGGCCGGTCGGTGCAGGAGACCCGGGTCGAGGTCGGGCGCCGGCTCGCGCGCGAGCACCCGGTGGACGCCGACCTCGTGATCCCGGTGCCGGAGAGCGGCACGCCCGCCGCGGTCGGGTACGCCGAGGCGAGCGGCATCCCGTACGGCATCGGCCTGGTGAAGAACGCGTACGTCGGCCGCACCTTCATCCAGCCGTCCAACACCATCCGCCAGCTCGGCATCCGGCTGAAGCTGAACCCGCTTCGCGCGGCGATCGCCGGCAAGCGGCTGGTCGTCGTCGACGACTCGATCGTGCGCGGCAACACGCAGCGCGCGCTGGTGCGGATGTTGCGCGAAGCCGGCGCCCGCGAGGTGCACGTCAGGATCTCCTCGCCGCCGGTGCAGTGGCCGTGCTTCTACGGCATCGACTTCGCCTCCCGCGCCGAGCTGATCGCCAACGGCCTGACCGTCGACCAGGTGTGCGCGTCGATTGGCGCCGACACCCTCGGCTACATCTCGCTGGAGGAGCTGGTCGAGGCCACGACGTTGCCGGAGACGTCGCTGTGCCGGGCCTGTTTCACCGGCGAGTACCCGATCGCGCTGCCGGCGCCGGAGCTGCTGGGCAAGCACATGCTCGAGGGCATCTCGCGGGCGGTCGAGACCGAAGCCGGCTCGCCCGACCCGTCGCCGGACTCGTCGTACGAACAACTGCTGCCTGGCGTCGGCGCCGCGGATGCGTTGACCCGCCCGTGACCAGCGGCGGGACGGACCCCCGCGGCGAAGGCCAGGCGACCTACGCGGCCGCGGGCGTCGACATCGCCGCCGGTGACCGCGCGGTCGAGCTGATCAAGGCGCGGCTCACCTCCACTCGTCCTGAGGTCGTCGGCGGTCTCGGCGGCTTCGCCGGGTTGTTCCGGCTCGACGCCGACCGGCTGCTCGCCACTTCAACCGACGGCGTCGGCACCAAGGTCGCCATCGCCCAGGCGCTCGACCGGCACGACACCATCGGGCACGACCTGGTCGGGATGGTCGTCGACGACATCGTGGTCTGCGGCGCCGAGCCGCTGTTCATGACCGACTACATCGCCTGCGGCCGGGTCCTGCCGGAGCGGATCGCCGACATCGTCGCGGGCATCGACGCCGGCTGCGCCATCGCGGGCTGCGCGCTGATCGGCGGCGAGACGGCCGAGCATCCGGGGCTGCTGGAGCCGGACGCGTACGACGTCGCCGGCGCCGCGACCGGAATGGTCCGCGAGGCCGACCTACTCGGCCCCCACCGGGTGCGCGCAGGCGACGCCGTCGTGGCGATGGCGTCCAGCGGCCTGCACTCCAACGGCTACTCGCTCGCCCGCCACGTGCTGCTCACCGTCGCGCAGCTCCGGCTGGACTCCACGGCCGAGTTGGGCCAGCCGCTCGGCGAGGCGCTGCTGACCCCGACCCGGATCTACGCCCGCGACTGCCTGGCGCTAGCGGCGGACTGCGACGTGCACGCCTTCGCCCACGTCACCGGCGGCGGGCTGACGGCCAACCTGGCGCGCGTGCTGCCGGAGCAGCTGGCCGCTCGGATCGACCGGGGCAGTTGGCAGGTGCCGGCGATCTTCGAGCTGATCGCCGAGCGCGGCAACGTCGCGCCGGCGGAGATGGAGCGGACCTTCAACCTCGGCGTCGGCATGGTCGCCGTGCTGCCGGCGACCGAGGCCGACGCGGCGGTGACCCTGTTGCAGGATCGCGGCGTCGAGGCCTGGGTGGCCGGCGAGATCAGCTAGCGGTCGTCGACGTCGGCGTAGTCGGCGGCGTACGGGTCGTACTCGTCGTACTCGTCCGACGCCGCTTCCGTCACCGGCTCGCCATCGGTAAGCGAGCCGCGCTCAGCGGCGAGCTCCTGCTGCAGCCGATCGAGATCCGTGCCGCCGCTGGAGTACTTCAGCTGGCGGGCGACCTTGGTCTGCTTGGCCTTGGCCCGGCCGCGCCCCATTGGCTCGACCCCCTCATTCGCCGGGGGACCCGGCGGGGACTCGGATGTATGTCGTCCCCAGGATAGGCCAGACGGTCAGCGTGGCGGTAGCCAGACGCGGCGGAGCTGCCCGACCTGTGCCATCCGGCGTTCGGCCAGCCGGTCGGCCGCCACCGACGGCGGCACTCGCTCGGCCTCGGCCAGCGCGAAGATCCGCCGGGTGGTGTCGAAAATGCCGGCCGCTTTCGCCCGCGCCCGTGGCTCGCTGTAGCCGGCGATCTCGTCCGCCACCTGGATCAGCCCGCCGGAGTTGACCACGTAGTCCGGCGCGTAGAGGATGCCGCGCTCCTCCAGCAGCTTCTCGATGCCGGGGTGGGCGAGCTGGTTGTTGGCCGCGCCGCAGACCACCCGTGCGGTCAGCTGCGGCACGGTGTCGTCGGCGAGCGCGCCGCCCAGCGCGCAGGGGGCGTAGACGTCGATCGGCTGGGCGAGCAGCTCTTCGGGCGCGACCGCGTCGACCTGCGGATGCACCACCCGCACCCGGTCGACGGCGTCGCGCGCGACGTCCGCGATGACGATGTCGGCGCCGTCGTCGAGCAGGTGCTCGACCAGGTGATGCCCGACCTTGCCCACGCCCGCGATGCCGACCCGCCGGCCGCGCAGCGTCGGCTGGCCCCACGCCACCTCGGCGGCCGCGCGCATCCCCTGGAAGACGCCGAACGCGGTGAGGATCGAGGAGTCGCCGGCGCCGCCGTGCGCCGGTGAGCGGCCGGTCACGAACGAGCACTCCCGCGCGACCACGTCCATGTCCTCGACGTATGTCCCGACGTCGCAGGCCGTGTAGTAGCGGCCGCCGAGGCTCTGCACGAACCGGCCGTACGCCCGCAGCAGCGGCTCGGTCTTGTCGGTGGCCGGGTCGCCGATGATCACGGCCTTGCCGCCGCCGAGGTCGAGGTCGGCGCAGGCCGCCTTGTAGGCCATCGCGCACGACAGGTTCAGTACGTCGGCCAGCGCCGCGTCCTCGTCGGCGTACGGATAGAACCGGGTGCCGCCGAGGGCCGGACCGAGGGCGGTCGAGTAGATCGCGATGATCGCGCGCAGGCCGGTTGCGGGGTCGTTGCAAAACACCACTTGCTCGTGGCCGGCGACGCTGTCGAAGACCCGCACGTCCTCGGACCATAGTCCCGGGATCGGCCGCAGCCGCGTGACAGGATTGCGACGTGATCGGGTACGCCGCCCACCTGCGGATCTATGAGCCGCTGTCCGGCCTGCCCGAGCCGGAGCGCGCCCGCTGGCAGTCCTACGCCGACGGCGACGTGCCGAGCCGGCCGGTCCAGATGGTGCGCGAGCACGAAGCGGCTCTGTCGGCGGTGCTGGCGGTGCCGCCGCGGCTGACGTTCACGACCGGTGTGGACCACGCCTACGTCCGTCACCAAGACGGGCTCACTTACGTCTGCCCGTGGCGACTGCAGCTGCGCGCGTGGGACGCGCTCGACAGCTTCCGCAACCAGCTGCCCGACGACCTGCGCGACGCGTTCTTCCCGTCGATGATCACGGCCGCCGCGGACGACGCGCGCGACGCCTACGTCGCGACCCACCCGGACATCCGCGCCGGGATCCTGACCTCGACCTGGCAGGTGCCGGTCACCTGGTTCATCGCCTTCGACCCCGACGAGCGGCGGCTGGTGCTCGGCAAGCGGCGCTCGTCGCTCGCCGGCGAGCAAGAGGGCCTGGATCGTGCGCTCATCTACCTGACCGCGATGTCGCGCGCCCGGCGACGGATCGCCAAGGCGCTGCGCACCGTTCGCGCCATCTTCGACGAGGGGCCGGCCACCGGGGCGATCGAGGAGATCGGCCGGTGGCTGGAGGAGTTTCATCCGCACTCACTGGTCGAACTCGACTACGGCGGGCTGGTGCATCTCATCGACGACGAGACGCTGGAGGCGGACCAGTCGGTCGCCGACGTCGCTGAGGCACTGGAGCGGCTTGCCGCCGGCGACATGCCGAGTGCCGGCGAGGCGTACGAGCGGGTGATCGAACGCTGGCGCGCGATCGCCGCGCTCGAGCACGCCAACTGACCGCGGCTGACGACGGCAGAAGCCGGGGCAGGCACCCGCATTTCGGACTAGTCCGTCGCGGGCGAAAGATGACACCGATGGGCCATTCCGGACATCCCGGCTTTTCTGCACCATGGATCCGGATGACGAAGCCGTCACCAGAACGGAGCCCTGATGACCACCCGCGCCGCCGCCGCCGAGCCGCTGTTGACCCCCGCTGAGGTCGCGACGATGTTCCGCGTCGACCCCAAAACCGTCACTCGCTGGGCCAAGGCCGGCAAGTTGACCTCGATCCGGACGCTCGGCGGTCACCGCCGCTACCGCGAGAGTGAGGTTCGGGCGTTGCTCGCCGGCGTGCCGAACCAGCGCACGTCCTTCTAGCGCCGCCGCCCCGGCGCCGTGCCAGCGCCCAGTACTGGCACGTAGCCACCCGAGTGAGCCGTGCCGCCCGATGCGGCACGGCTCACTCATTGTTCCGCCCGATTTCGCGAGCTATGTCCCGCCACGAGATAGCAATCCATACCTCCGATGCTCAGGTCCGGGAACCGGCGTACCGGGAACCAGCAGGGTCAAGGAGGTGGCCTGCCATGGGTGCGGTCTTGTTGGTGTTGTTGTTGGTGCTGATCTTCGGTGGCCTAGGGTTCGCGGTCCACGTGTTGTGGATCGTGGCGCTGGTCGCGTTGGCGTTGTGGTTGCTCGGCTTCTTCGTGCGTGGCGCCGAAGGCGCTCGCTGGTATCGCTGGTAGCGACGCTCCCGAAAAGCGGTAGGTGCTGGCTTCGGCCAGCACCTACCCTTGTTTTGTGGAGTTGCGGCAGTCGGACAAGTTGCGGCACGTCGTCTATGACGTGCGCGGTCCGCTGCTCGAGGAGGCGGCCCGGCTGGAGCAAGAAGGCCATCTGATCCTCAAGCTGAACCTCGGAAACCCGGCGCCGTTCGGCTTCGACGCACCGGACGAGATCCTGCAGGCCGTCACCCGCAACCTGCCGACGGCGCAGGGTTACAGCGAGTCGAAGGGGCTCTACTCCGCCCGGACCGCGGTCGAGCAGTACTACCAGCTCAAAGGCATCGACGGCGTCGGCGTCGACGATGTCTATCTCGGCAATGGCGTCAGCGAGTTGATCGCGATGACGCTGCAAGCGCTGCTCAACCCGGGCGACGAGGTGCTGATCCCGGCGCCGGACTATCCGCTGTGGAGCGCGACGGTGCTGCTCTGCGGCGGCAAGGCGGTGCACTACCGCTGCGACGAGCAGGCGGACTGGCTGCCCGACCTCGATGACCTGGCCGCCAAGGTCACTGATCGGACCAAGGCGCTCGTCGTGATCAACCCGAACAACCCCACCGGCGCGGTCTATCCGCGCGAGCTGCTCGAGGCGCTGGTCGAGTTCGCGCGGCAGCACGACTTGCTACTGATGTCGGACGAGATCTACGACAAGATCCTTTATGACGACGCCGAGCACACGGTGCTGGCCTCGCTCGCGCCCGATGTCCTCTGCGTCACCTTCGGCGGGCTGTCAAAGTCCTATCGAGTGGCCGGCTTCCGCGCCGGCTGGGCGGTGATCAGCGGCCCGAAGCAGCACGCAGAGAACTACCTGTCGGGCCTGACGCTGCTGGCGAACATGCGGCTGTGCCCGAACGTGCCGTCGCAGCACGCGATCCAGACGGCGCTCGGCGGCTACCAGAGCATCAACGAGCTGATCCTGCCGGGCGGCCGGCTGCGCGAGCAGCGCGACTTGGCCTGGCAGCTGCTCAACGACATCCCGGGTGTCAGCTGCACCAAGCCGAAGGGTGCGCTCTACGCCTTCCCACGACTTGATCCGGCGGTCTATCCGATCACCGATGACGAGCGACTGGCCCTCGACCTGCTGCGGGCCGAGCACATCCTGCTCACCCACGGCACCGGCTTCAACTGGTTCCAGCCCGACCACGTCCGGATCGTGACGTTGCCGTCGGTCGACGTGCTCGAAGACGCGCTCACCCGGTTCGGCGCGTTCCTTTCGACGTACTCGCAGTAGCCGCCGTGCGCTAGAGGCGGAGTATGGCGACCTGCTCGCGCTCGCGCTTTCCCTTCAACGTCAGCTCGCGGGTCTCGGCGTCGGTGACCTCGTGATTCGCCTCGCGCACGCGCATCGACATCACGATCTCGCCGCTGGCAGCGGCCGCCTGGAGCCGGGCTGCGGTGTTGACGACGTCACCGATGGCGGTGAAGTCCTTCACCTCGCCGGCGCCGACGTTGCCGACGTAGGCGCTGCCGTAGTCGAGCCCGATGCCCAGCGTGACCCACGGGGTCTCGCCCGGGTAGCCGGCGGCGGCGAGCAGGGCGCGCGCGTCGTCGACCATGTCGATCGCCGGCTGATCGGAGAACACCCGCGGCAGGTAGAGCGCCATCACCTCGTCGCCGACGAGCTTGTCCACGATGGCGTGCTCGCAGAGCACGTCCACGGCGGCGGCGTAGAACCGGTTGAGCAGGCCGGCGGTCGTCTCCGGCGACTGCTGCTCGGCGAGGGAGGTGAAGCCGCGGATGTCGGCGAACAGCACGCCGACCTCCATCTCGATGCCGCCCATCGGCGCCTTCTCAAAGCACTGGCTGCACAGCCGCGGGTTCTTGCGCGACGGCGCGAAGCCGACGCGGCTGACGATGCGCCCGCCGACTCCGGCGAACGGGGCGCGGCAGATCGCGCAGCGCGGGTCGCTGGGCAGGCGCCGCATCATCCGGGCGAAGGCTCGCACCCGGTGGGACTCGAGCATCGAGAAGAACGCGACGTCCGGCGATTGCCGCATTGGGGGAGCGTAAGCGCTCGTCAATGCCGCCGGGCGGCTCTGACTGCGGCAGCAATGGCGTTCGTGTAGCCCACGGCGCCAGCCGGCCGCAGGTGAATGTCGTCGGAGTACAGCCAGCCCCGGTGCTGGCTGGCGATGTGGTTCCAGTCGAGGACGACGGCGTTGTGAAACCGCGGGACGATCCGCCGGATGGTGTTGTTGTTCGGCGTCTGCCAGTTGCCGTCGTAGGAATCGATGTGGTCGGTCAGCACGAGCACCAGCGGGGTCGCCGCGAGGTCATGCAGGGTGCGGCTCAGGTCGTCGGGGTTGATCAGCCCGTTGTCGCCGACGTGCAAAACGACGACCGGGGCGAGCCGGCCGGCGCGGGCCGCGGCGCGGACGTCGGCCAGGATCGGGCCCGGCTGCCGGCCTTCGACGGCGTCGATCGTGCCGCCGGCGAAGACCTGGCCCAGCTCGCGGCGGGCGCCGAGCAGCACCGAGTCGCCGAAGCCGCTCAGCCGCGGCAGCCCGTGACGACCGATGTGCAGCGCGATGATCTGCGGCTTGGCGCTGTGCTGCACCGGCGGGATGTGACGCGCGTGATGCCGCGGGTGGGCGGCTGCCGCTGGCCTCGCCGCGCCCGGCCGGTGATGGCGCGGCGGAGTCGCGGCGGCCCGGTGGTGCGACGGACCCGAGCCGAGGCTGAGGTGCGTGCCGCCGCGGCTTGCCGCCAGGGCGGCGTCGCCGACCGGCGCGGCCGGACCGATCGCGATCACGACGGTGGCGAGAGCGGCGGCGCTTGCCAGACAGCCGGCACCCACGGCGGTGAGGCTCGGCCCGCGCACCAACGAGCGGGCCCGGTGACCGACCGCCGCCAAGCTCGCCCGCAACCCGGCACGCCGCGCGGGCACCTCGACGTACCGGTAAGTCAGGTCCGCCAGGACGATTGTCGCGGCCACCCGCAGCAGCTGGACGGATGCCGTCGGGATCGACAGGTCGAGCCCGGGACGCGTGACGACGGCGACCGGCCAGTGCCACAGATAGATGCTGTAGGACCGGACGCCGAGCCAGCGAAGCGGCGGCATGTCCAGCAAGCGCCCGAGCCAATGCCCGGGCCGGGTCGCCGCGGCGATCACGGCGCACACCGCGGCTGCCACGAGCAGGAAGCCGCCGCGATACAGCCAGGTCGTGTACTCGGTCATCCAGACGCAGCAGGCAACCAGCCCGCCGAGCCCGGCGACGCCGACCACCGTGACCGCGGGCTGCAGCCAGCGTTCCTGCAGCCGTGGCAGGCTCGGCCGGCCAGACGCGCCGGCTGCTTGGCCCGCCGCCCAGGCGCCGAGGGCGGCGCCGAGCAACAGCCCCATGCAGTGGGTGTCGGTGCCGTAGTAGAGGAACGAGCCGTCGCTGCCATAGGGGACGTGCTGCCGGTCGGCCAGCCACCAGGTCAGGCCGGTCGAGGCGAACGCCATGGTGAGCGCGACGACACACAGCGGCCGCATCACCCGCGCCGGCGAGAAGGTGCCCGACCGCTCGGCCCGGGCGCGGGCCACCACAAGCGTGGCCACGAGGATCAGTGGCCAGAACAGGTAGAACTGCTCCTCGACGCCGAGCGACCAGAGGTGCTGCAGCATGGTCGGCCGGCCGGTCGCGACGAAGTACGACTGATGGTCGAACGCCAGCCACCAGTTGGCACTGAACAACCCACTCGACACCACCATGCCGCGCACCGTGGCCAGCTGGTCGCGCCAGACCAGTGCCGCGCTGCTGACGACGACGAGCAGGACTCCCAGCGCCGGCAGCAGCCGCCGGGCGCGTCGGCGGTAGAACAGCGGGACGGCAACCCGGCGCGTGTCCAAGAACTCGCGGGCCAGCAGCCGGGTGATCAGGTAGCCGCTGATCCCGAAGAACACATCGACGCCGAGGAACCCGCCGGGCAGCCCGAGACCGAAGTGGAAGACGACGACGGCGATGACGGCGAGGGCACGCAATCCGTCGAGACCTTGCCAACGCGGATGCGACCGGCGCCGCGCGGACAGTGGCCACGGCGACACCGTCGGTGCTTCGGGTGGCGGCGGTGCGACGAACACCCGGGTCGGTGCCTGGCGGGACGCTTCCGCCGACGCTGGCGCCGTCCCGGTGAACGCGTTAGGCGTCCCGAGCAACTGGGTTAGGTCGACGTAGCCAGGAGAGCGTGGACCGCGCCAACTGCGTGGGGCGCGCATCGGAGTTACCACACTCGCCTCGCTTGGCTGGTTTGCCGTGATCCAGATTGTCGTCAGTTGGACGCCTCAACCGCCGCAACGGTTGGAGCGACACGCTAGACCGACTCGCGAGGTGATGGGAATGGTGGGCTAGGGGGTCGCGACCTCGACGCGATAGATCTCCGCGCCGCAGGCGCAATGCAGCAGGTCTGTCGGGCCGTCAGGGCACTGGTCGACGACCTGCAAGCGGATGCCGCAGTCGCCGTGGAGATACTCCGGCGGTGAACTCTCGGTCCCCCGATCCGATCGAGGCGATGCGGGGGCTTTTGCGTCCTCCATCTGCCTCACCCTCCTGTAACCGATCGCCGGATGTGGCGCGCGCACAAATGATTACGGTTGTGACCGTACCGTATTCATCTGCACCTCGGGCGACTGTTCGGATCAGCCTGCGAGGCGTTCATTGACTACTGAGCCGTCGCGCGGGCCGCGCGCTCGCGGCGGGGCTCGGCCGGGGGCCGGGCGGCCGCGTGTCGCCGGTTTCGATGACGCGATCCTGGCGGCCACGGCCGATCTGCTGCAGCGCAAGACGTACGCCGAGTTCACGGTCGAAGCCGTCGCTGCGCGGGCCGGCGTGGCAGTGGGCACCGTGTACCGGCGGTGGCCGTCGAAGGCCTCGCTCGCCGCCGCCGCCTACCTCGACGTACTCGGCCAGGACGAGCCGGTCGACACGGGTTCGCTGCGTGGCGATCTGACAGAGGTCGCGCACGACGTCCTTCGCCTCTTCACCGGCGTGCACGGCCGGATGTTGCTGACGCTGCTCACCGCGGCTGGCGGAGACCAGCAGCTGATGCAGGCGATTCGCCGGTCGACGCGGACCCGACGCAAGACGCTGCGGGCGGCGTTGCAGCGCGCCATCGCACGCGGCGAGATAGCCGAGTGGACGGACATCGATTTGGCGATGGACCTGTTCGTCGGGCCGCTGTGGACTCGGCTACTCGTCACGGGCGAGCGGATCACCCCGCCGATGGTCGCCGGCGTGGTCGAGCTGACCGTACGGGCGCTTGGAGCAGCTCCCGCTTGAGAGATTGCGCGCCGCCGATGATTGCAGTACTGCAATACTAGTCGCTGTGCAGGATGACGCCGCAGCGCTCGCGGATGCCGCCGATGCGGTGCTGCGTGCCAGCCGCGCGCTCGTCGGCGTCGCGGCGCGATCGCTGGCGCAGGTGGAGGATCAGGTCACGCTGCCGCAGTACCGGGCCCTGGTGGTCTTGGCGGCTCGCGGCTCGCTACGTCCGGTTGATCTTGCAACGGTGCTGGAAGTGAGCCCGTCGACCGCGACGCGGATGTGCGACCGGCTGGTTCGCAAGGGGCTGATCGACCGGTCACATCGGGTGAGCGACCGCCGCGAGGTAGAGCTCACGCTGTCGGACGCCGGCCGGAAGCTGATCCGTGAGGTCACGTCAAGGCGCCGCCGCGAGATCCAGCGGATCGTGGCGCGGCTGCCGGACCGGGCGCGTTCGCAGCTGGTTGCAGCGCTTCAGGGCTTCGGCGAGGCGGCTGGCGAGACGCCCGACAGCGCATGGACGCTGGGATTGGCGCCGTGACCATTCGTCGACTCGGGTTGGCTCCGGGCAGCTTGCCGTTGCCGGCGGGTTGGCGCCGTCATGGCTTCGACTGGGTGCGCGGCTCGGCGGCCGGCCTGGTTCCGCTCGCGCTCCTGGTCGGTGCCGGTGCGGGCGCCGGAGCGGTGCTCTTCCGCTATCTGATCTTGTGGGTGACCGAGCTGGCGACGGGCCGCTCGGACTTCAGCTTCGCCGGCCGGGTCGGCAGCCCGCACTTCCCGGGACTGGGCGCCGCGTTCGTCGTGGTAGTCCCGGTGATCGGCGGGCTGACCTACGGCCCACTCATTGACCGGTTCGCCAAGGAGGCGCGCGGCCATGGCGTGCCGGAGGTGATGCTCGCGGTCGCGGAGAAGGGTGGCCGGATCGGTCCGGCGGTGGCGGCGGTCAAATCGCTCGCCTCGGCGCTGTGCATCGGCACCGGCGGCTCGGTGGGCCGGGAGGGCCCGATCGTGCAGATCGGCTCCGCGCTGGGCTCAACCATCGGTCAGCGGCTGCGGCTGCCGGAAAGCCGGTTGCGGCTGATGGTTGCCTGCGGCGCCGCCGGTGGCATCGCGGCGACCTTCAACGCCCCGATCGCGGGCGTGTTCTTCGCCCTGGAGCTGATCCTTCGCGATTTCGCCGCTGAGTCCTTCGGCGTGGTCGTGCTTGCCTCGGTCACGGCCGACGTGATCGGCCGCGCCGCCTTTGGCGACCAGCCGTTCCTCGCATTGCCCGGTTTCCATCTTGTCTCCGGCTGGGACTACCTGCTCTACGCGACGCTCGGTTTGCTCGCGGCGGTGATCGGGGTCGGGTTCATCCGGGTGCTCTATGGCCTGGAAGACGCGTTCGACCGGTGGTGGCCCGGCCCGATGTGGTCTCGGCCGGCGACCGGCGGCTTGCTGCTCGGCGTTTTGCTGCTCGGGCTCCCCGAGATGTACGGCGTCGGCTATCCCGTCCTGGAAGCCGGCATCCGCGGCCACTACAGCGGCGGGTTCCTGTTGCTGCTGCTCGCCGGCAAGCTCGCCGCCGTCAGCTTGACCATTGCGATCGGCGGCTCCGGCGGCGTGTTCGCACCGTCGCTGTTCATGGGTGCGATGCTCGGCACCGCGTTCGGCGACCTCACCCATGCGCTATTTCCGGGCGTCGCCGGCCCGGCCGGGGCCTACGGGCTGATCGGCATGGGCGCGGTGTTCGCCGGGGCCGCGAGAGCACCGATTACCGCCGTACTGATCATCTTCGAGCTCACCGGCGACTACACCATCGTGCTGCCCTTGATGGCCGCGATCGTGCTCGCCGCCGGGCTGAGCAACCTGGTCTCCCGCGACACCATCTACACCCTCAAGCTCCGCCGCCGCGGCATCGACATCATGCGCGGCCGAGCGGCGAATCTCATGGCTGTGCTACGGGTCGCCGACGCCATGCAGCCCGTCCCGCGAGCCCTCGACCAGCGGACATCGCTCGCCGAGATCATCGACGTCTTTGATGCCGAAGGTCGCGACGCGCTGCCGGTTGTCGACGACCACGGCGCCTACCGCGGCACCGTCACCTCGGCCGAGGTCGAAGCCAGCGCGCGGGACAACACCTTGGATGCGACCGCCGCCGACCTGGCCGTCGCGATCCCGACCATCCGCGCCGACCAGACCCTCGAGCAGGCGCTGAACCTGCTCGTCAGCAACGACCGCTCCGGGCTGCCCGTCGTCGCCAGCGACGGCGGCCCGGTGACGGGATGGCTCACCCACCGTGACGTTCTCACTGCCTACAGCCGCCGCGTCCACCAGGGCGTCGCGCAGATCCACGACCAGCCGTCGGCGGCGACCGCACCGACGATCGCGGCACCGCCCCGCGCCCCACGGCGCCTCGGTGAGCTTCAGGGCTACCGGATCATCGACCTCGAGCTGACTCGCGACGCCCCGCCCGTCGGCCAGCGGGTGGGGGACGTCGACTGGCCCCGCTCGTCGCTGCTGTTGGGCATCCGCCGGAATGGCGGCACGCTGGCGCCCGACGAAGACACCCGTCTCGAACGCAACGACCGGCTCACCCTGCTCGTCAGAGCTGACACCGCCGACCGGTTCGTCGAACTGGTGGAGGACCTCGCCTCGGCGGCTGATCGCGACCGCTGATCCGGGAACACCGTGATCGCTGGTGGGCAGGGGCGGGGTCGAACCGCCGACCTTCCGCTTTTCAGGCGGACGCTCGTACCAACTGAGCTACCTGCCCCGGAGGGACCGCACGAGTCTACGGTCAGCCGGCGATCCGGTGTGACGCGTCGTGCCGCAGCGGGCAGGATGACGCGGTGCCCCGCCGCCGCGACGCGCTTGCCGCCGCCCGAGTCGCCGGCGACGGTCTCGCCGGAACGGCGCGCACAGTGCGCGACGTCCATCTCGCAGTTGCCGACCGGGTCTTCCGGTACGTCGGACCGCAGGCACGGCCGGTGAGGCTCGCGCACGACGGCATCAGCCGCGTGACGTACGCCGCGGTCGGTGCCGGCGTTCGCGGGCTGGCTGAGGTCGGCGGTCGAGCGGCCGCGATCCGCCAGCCGGCCGGAGCCGCGTCCCAGCGAATCACCGACCATCCGACCGCCGCGGGTGTGATCGGCGCGCTCAACGGCGCCTGGGGCGACTACCTCAGTGGCCGACGCAGTCCGCTTGCGCTGGACATGACGATCCGACGGCACGGTCGCGACGTGCCGCCGACCGAGGCGGACCTGGCGGCCGCGTTCTCCGACGCGAGCAGTGACGTCGTCGTGTTCCTGCACGGGTTGTGCGAGACCGACCGGGCGTGGTGGCTGGGCGCCGCCAAGCACTACGGCGACAATGACTCGACCCACGGTTCGCGGCTCGCCGTCGCGACCGGTGCGACGCCGGTCTACCTGCGCTACAACACCGGTCACCACATCTCCGACAACGGGCAATTGCTGGCCGCGCTGCTCGCCGACCTGGTGACGCACTGGCCGGTGCCGATAAGCCGGCTGACCCTCGTCGGCCACTCGATGGGCGCGCTGGTGATCCGCTCCGCATGCGCCCAAGCCGATGGCGAGGAATGGCTCGACCGGGTGCAGCGCTGCGTGTACCTCGGCGGGCCGCACCTCGGCGCACCCCTCGAGCTGGCGGCCACGGCCGCCGGCCTCGCGCTCGCCCGATTTCCGGAAACCAAGCCGCTGTCGCAAGCGCTGGCCACGCGCAGCTCCGGCATCAAGGACTTGCGGTACGGCGACATCGCTGCCGCCGACTGGGCGGAGATCACCGACCCGGATGCCTGGCGGGCGGAGCCGGCCGCCTGCCTGCCGCTACTGGCGAGCGTGACTCACTACTACGTCGGCGTCACCCTGACCCGAAGCAACCGCCATCCGGTCGCGCGGGTCATCGGCGACGCGTTCGTCACGTGGCCAAGCGCGGGCGGCCGCAGCCGCCGTCGCGACCTCGCGCTCGCGGCCGACTGCGGCCGGCACCTCGGCGGCCTGCATCACTTCGACCTGCTCAATCACCCGCGGGTCTGGGCCGTGCTCGAGGAGTGGCTTGGCTGACCGGCAAGAAAACGACAGGTAAACCTCGCTTTTCCGGTGCGACGATGCTCGCTACCTTGTCGGCCAAGTCCCAGCAACGCGGGGGAGCACTTGCGCCGAGCAACCGGGTGGGCAGCGCTGCTCGCAATTCTGAGCACCCTCGCCGTCGTTGCCGTCGGTCGCGCGCCCGCCGCGGCCCGCACGACCTTCACCCGCGGTTTCGACATCTCGTGGCCGCAGTGCCGAGGGGTCAGCGCGCACCACGTGCCGGCGCAGCCGCCGGAGTTCATGATCCTCGGCTTGACCGACGGCGCGGGGCACACCGTCAACCCGTGCCTCGGCTCGCAGCTGGCGTGGGCGCGGGCCAATCACGTCAAGGTCGGCGGCTACCTGGTGCCGTCGTACCCGACGGCGCCGCAGCTGCGGGCGCAGCGGGCGCATTGCGGCGACCTGACCTGCCGACTTCGCGGCGATGGTGCGCAGCAAGCGCGCGACGCACTCGCCACGATGCGGGCCAACCGTCTCAACGCCCCCATGGTGTGGGTCGACGTGGAGTTCCGCCACGTGCAGTCATGGTCAGGCCACCGGATGCGCAACCGGCACGTGCTGGAGGGCGTGGTGCGGGCGTTGCGGCATGCACACAAGCGCTTCGGGGTCTACTCGACGTCGTACATGTGGGAGCACATCACTGGTGGTTACCGGCTCGACGTGCCGAACTGGCTGCCCAGCGGCAATGGCCGGCCGGCCAGCGCGAAGCGGATGTGCGGCATGACAGCGACCGGCGGCCGGACCTGGCTGGTGCAATACACCCGCTCGCTCGACCAGGACCTGACCTGCCCGGTGCTCGACCCGGTCCGCGGACACCACAGCCGGCTGTGGAACTTCCGGAACACGGTCGTGACGCTGTGGTCGCACGGGCCGGCGGTCCGGCTCGTGCAGCACGTGCTGCATTTGGCGGTCAACGGCACCTTCGGGCTGCTGACCCGGCTCGGGGTGCGGCAGTGGCAGCACCAGAAGCATCTGCCGGTGACCGGCACGATCCGGCGCCGCGACTGGCGGGCGATGGGCGCGTTCCGCCGGGTCGGTGGGCACGGCTTCCTGCTGAGCCGGATCGTCACGCGCTGAGCGCGACCGCCTTGCGGCGGTGACTGCGCGGTCCCGACGGGATTTGAACCCGCGACCTCCGCCTTGACAGGGCGGCGAGCACTCCAGACTGCTCCACGGGACCTCGGCTGAGGCCGTGCCCCCAACGGGATTCGAACCCGTGCTACCGCCTTGAAAGGGCGGCGTCCTAGGCCTCTAGACGATGAGGGCAATCCCTCGGCGTCCGCCGTCGGGGACCGCGCCAGTCTAGGGGACGATCGGAGGGGGAGGTACCGATGACGGTTGACGAGGTCCGCTACGAGCGGCGGGGTACGGCGGCGGTGGTCACCATCGACCGCCAGCACCGGCGCAACGCGATCGACGGCCGAACCGCCGAGGCGCTGGTCGAATGCCTCGACCGGTTCGAGGCCGACGACGACGCCCGGGTCATGGTGCTGACGGGCGCGGGCGAGGCGTTCTGCGCCGGCGCCGACCTGACCGCCCTCGACAGCCTCACGCCGCGAGTACTGGCCGGGGAGTCGCCGCTCGGCTTCACCCGCAGGGTCGCGGCCAAGCCGACGGTCGCCGCGATCGACGGCTGGGCAGTCGCGGGCGGTCTCGAGCTGGCGGTCTGGTGCGACCTGCGGATCGCGTCGCCGCGCGCCAAGCTCGGCTGCCTCGAGCGGCGGTTCGGCGTCCCGCTGATCGACGGGGGCACCTGGCGGTTGCCGCGGATCGTCGGCTTCGGCCGGGCGCTCGACCTAATCCTCACCGGCCGGCTGGTCGACGCCGACGAAGCGAAGGCGATCGGGTTGGTCACCGCCGTCGTTGGGGACCCGCTCGACTACGCGCTCGCCCTGGCCGAGCAGCTTGCGGTGTACCCGCAGGAGACCATGCTGTCGGACCGGGCGTCGGTCTATGACGGCTACGGGTTAAGCCGGGACGACGCGTTGGCGCTCGAGGCGAGGTACGGCCGCGCCGTGCTGCGCGTCGGTGCACAAGGCGCGGCCAGGTTTGCTGCCGGCGAAGGCCGGGGCGGTCGCTAGGGCCATCCGAAAAGGATCGGGATTTCGGTCGGTTTTCGCGCAAAGAAACCGTTTCCCTGACAGCCGGGCATGGCGTCCATCACACTGCGTCAACCGGCCTAGACACGGTAGCGACGGCCACATACCGTTGCTTTGCGGGGGGATATGCCCACGTGGTGCTGCGCCACGCGACGACTGAAATTTGCGGGTGGGAGTCATGACGGTTTCAAGCGGTTCAGGGGGCGGGGGCACCCTGGTGGGATCGGTCGTCGCCGCCGGGGGGATGGGCGGCGTTGGCGCCGGCTCGGCGGGTGACGCGTTGCCGTTCACCGGTGCCGACCATGTCGTATTGCTCGTGGTGCTCGGCGTAGTCATGATTGTCGTCGGCCTCCTGATTGTTGGGCTGAGCAGGCGACATGGACCGTCACACAGCCGCACTTAGCCCCGCGCTCGTTGACCAGCCGGCGCGACCGGCTGACGCCACCCGCGAACGCCGTTTCAAGGCGGCGCCGCGTTTCCTTGTCCCCGTACTGAGTTTGCGGGACGAGGCCGTCGTCCGATTGCTCAGTTTGCTGTGGGTCCTCGCGTCCTGCGGCTTTTGGGTGTGGTGGCTCAGTCCTCGTCGCGGACCGTGGAGCGTCGAGGGTGGCATCGCGACCGCCTGCTTTGTTTGGCTGTTCGTGCTGGGCGGTTACTTCCTGTTCTTTGCCTGTCGCATGACTCGGCCGAACCCCGAGCTGCCGATTCCACGGCTGCGGGTCGCGATGATCGCGACCAAGGCGCCGTCCGAACCGTGGGCGGTCGTCGAGCGAACGTTGCGGGGGATGCTCGATCAGGACTTTCCTTATTCGTACGACGTCTGGCTCGCCACGGAGGTGCCCACCGGGAAAGCGATCCACTGGTGCCGCGGTCACGGCGTAAATGTCTCGACCCGAGATGGTGTCGCCGAATACCACCGCGACACATGGCCGCGTCGGACGAAATGCAAAGAGGGCAACCTCGCCTATTTCTACGACCATTACGGCTACGACCGGTACGACGTCGTCGCCCAGCTGGACGCCGACCACGTGCCGGCGCGTGACTACCTGCAGCACATGGTCCGGCCGTTCGCCGATCCGAACGTCGGCTACGTTGCCGCGCCAAGCATCTGCGATGCGAACGCCGACAAGGGCTGGACCGTGCGCGGCCGGTTGTACAAGGAGTCAACGATGCACGGCCCCGTGCAGGCCGGCTGCAACGCGGGCTGGGCGCCGGTGTGCATCGGCTCGCACTACGCCGTGCGCACGCAGGCGCTGCGCGACGTCGGTGGGCTCGGGCCAGACCTGGCGGAGGACTACTCGACGACGCTGTGGCTGCAGTCGGGCGGTTGGGACGGTGTCTTCGCGATCGACGCCGAGGCGCACGGCGACGGTCCGGAGACGTTCGAGGCGATGCTCACGCAGGAGTATCAGTGGGCGCGCAGCCTGGGCACCATCCTGACCCGCTGGGTGCCGTCGAAGCTGCCGTCCATCGCGTTTCGCGCCCGGGTCCGGTTGCTCTTCGCGGTGGTCTTCTACCTGCTGCAGGGGCTAATGCTGGTGGCAGCGACGTCGCTGCCGACGATCGGCGTCATCACCGGTCACACCTGGGGTAGCGGCAGTGTGCTCAATTGGTATTTGCACATCTGGCCGTGCTCGCTGGCCCTGACGTTGTGCTTCGCCTGGCTTCGCAATCGAGGTGTGCTGCGGCCCAGCCGGGCGCGCTTGTGGTCGGCCGACGTCGTGCTGTTCCAACTGGTGCGGTGGCCGTGGACGACCTGGGGCTTCTTCCGGGGGATGTGGGAAGGGCGGCGCCGACCGGCGAAGCGGTTCAAGGTGACGCCGAAGCGCGGCGCTGCGGTCGCGGCACCGCTGCAACTCTCACTAGTGCTGCCGCCGTTGCTGCTGGCGGTGTTGCCGACCGTCGGGCTGCTGGTCAGCGGCCGGCCGACGAGGACGCTGGGACTGTTCGTCGTGGTGTGCGTGCAGATTGCGACGTACCTCGCGACGGCCGCCGCTGTGGTGGGACTGCACATCGTGAACGACCGGCGCAAGCAATCTCGGCTGGCCCGCAGCCACGTGCCGTACGGCCGGCACGCCCTCCGCCACGCGACGAACTACCGGCTGACCTGGGCGGGCGGCGGCGCCGCGGCGGCGCTGGTTGGCTCGGTCAGCGCGGCGCTGATCATCACGATGGCGTGGCGGATCGCCACGTTCCATCTCGCGTTCAGCTGACCGATGGTGGGTCAGCTGCTGTGGAAGCAGACCACGTAGATCGTTGCGGTCGAACTGCCGTTGCCGTTGGCGAACAGGAATGACCAACCAGTCGGCCCGGTTGACGCTGACCCGCCGACCGGGTGGTCCTGCGACTCGGTGAACAGCATGCCTCCACCCAAGGTGTAGCCGCCGCTGATCGCAGTGTCGCCGGTCGTGCATGACACCGACGCAGCGCCTGTGGTGCTGATCAATGCCGTCTTGACGTAGTAGTTGCCGTTGGGCCCGGTTGGACCGGTGACGCCGGTCGCCCCCGTGGCACCCGCCGTACCCGTCGCCCCCGTCGGGCCGGTGACCCCGGCGCCGGTTGCGCCGGTGGGGCCGGTCGCACCAGTGGCTCCGTCGGTGCCGTTGGTTCCGTTGGTGCCCGTGGCTCCGGTCGCGCCTGTTGGGCCGGTGGGGCCGGTCGGACCGGTGACGCCGGTCATGCCGATCAGTCCGGTGTCGCCGGTGGCCCCCGTCGCGCCGGTTGGACCAGTCGGGCCAGTCGGGCCAGTCGGGCCAGTCGGGCCAGTCGGGCCAGTCGGACCCGTAGCTCCGGTCATGCCCACTGGTCCGGTGTCGCCGGTCGCACCCGTGGCTCCGGTCACGCCCGTCGCCCCGGTCGGACCGGTGGCTCCAGTAACGCCATCGGTTCCGTTCGTGCCGGTCGCGCCCGTGGCCCCGGTCGCTCCAGTCACGCCGTTCGTGCCGGTAGCGCCAGTCGTGCCGGTAGCGCCAGTCGCCCCGGTGGGCCCCGTGGCTCCGGTCATGCCCGCTGGGCCAGTGGCTCCGGTCGCGCC
>DASZPL010000046.1:0-3621 GCA_035550315.1 Mycobacteriales bacterium
CAGTCGCGAACCGCCTCGTCGGCGTCCTCCACGGCTGCCTCCGCCACGGCGCCCGCTACGACGAGCACACCGCCTGGGCCGCGCACACCAACTCATCGACAGCGGCTGCTTGACCAATTAGAGCCGTGGGATGTCTAGTCCACGCCTAGTGGCCGTGCCGCTCCTACGGATGCAGCAGGTGCTCCAGCCGGACGTGGCGGCAGTGCCAGCACTTGGTGTAGGGCCGCGACGTCGGCCAGGCCCGCAAGTGTCCGCACTCGTCGTAGCGGGTTGCCGACCGCTTCGACAGCACGTTCAGAATGCCCACCCACTCCATGTACGACGTGACCACGAACAGCGCCGCTGCCAGCACCACTGCTGCGACAAGCCAGCCGTCCATTGGGCACCTCCCTTGCTTCTCCCGACATCATATCGCTTAGCGATACTGACGCACGTGATTAGCGTGAGAGATGTGACATCACGGGGCCTTCGGCGCGGCGCGCTTCTCAGCGCCGTTGCCCTGGCCGTGGCGGTATGGGCACCGGCAGCGGCGCAGGCGGCCGGGCCCCAGACCGTCGTCCGGCACGTCAGCCCGGTGACCGACACCGGCGTGTTGAAGCCGGGCTATCGCGTCACCCATCGCTGGCACGGCGCGCACTGCCAGATGGGCTCGTTCATGACCGGATCGGCTTATCGCTGCACCGCCCCAGCGTCGGCCGCAGCGGTGCTGGACCCGTGCTGGCTGACCACGGACGCGACGGTCGCCGTCTGCCAGCCCAAGCCGTGGCAACACCGGGTGATCCAGCTGACCGTCAAGGACTTCGCCGATGGCGGCCACTTCCGCAAGGCGCCCCGGCCGTGGGGATTGGCGGTGGCCTCACATCTGCACTGCCTGCTCGACCCCGGCTCGGTCCGCTCGATCCAGGGCCATCCGCTGCGCTACCACTGCAACCGCAAGCGCGACATCTTCGGCGGGCTGCGCCACGGCTCCGGCCGCTGGCGGGCCCACGTCTACCGCAAGGCGCCCGGCAGCCGCACCGGCTACAAGTCGCTCGGCTGGCACGGGGTGTCGGTCGCCTGGCGGGGGCTGCCGTCGCAGCAGACCGCCGGCTGAGCCCGCACTACGGGCGGACGATCCCCGCCACCTTGCCGTGCACCGGCACGACGTCGACGTAGTGGCCGGTGAACGGCGCGTTCACCATCCATCCGGCGCCCAGGTAGATCCCGACGTGGGACAGCGAGCGGTAGAAGAGCACGAGGTCGCCGGGCAGCACCTGGCTGGGACGGATCAGCCGGCCCTGGTTCCACTGCGTGCCGGTGTAGTGCACCAGCGCGCGGCCGGCGTGCCCGTAGGCCCACCGCACCAACCCCGAGCAATCGAACGTGTCGGGGCCGGCGGCCGCCCAGACGTACGGGTGACCGAGCTTCTTCAGCGCCGCCCGGATCGCGACCGCGGCGACCGTCGGATGCGGCGGCAACGGCGGAAGCCGCGGGTCGACGTACACCCCGTCGGCCGGTTGCGGCCGGGCCGGTCTGACGTGGTCGTGCCGGGCCGACAGCCCCCATCCGACGGAGCCGCCGACCGCGACGGGGTGGTGGAACCGCCGCATGGTGTGCGTCGCCGTCACGTGCCGGTGCCACAGTCGCGGATGCAACGGATGGCTCAGGTTGTGGGGCACCGGCCCCATGATCGAACGGGTGTTGGTCGGCGTACGCCGTGACGCGGGGCGCGCCTTGTCGATCAGCGCATAGACCGCGGTGAGCAACGCCGCCGCGGGCCGACTCGTGGTTGGCGCGGTATTGAGCGCTCCGGCGGCCCGCGCCTCGCCGACGATCGCGTCGGCCGCCAGGCGCAGGTTGGCCGCGTCGATGCTCGCGGCCTCGCGGGATCGCGCCGGCGAGGTCGACGGCACGGCAAGCAAAGCGCCCATCCCCGCCAGCGCGACCGCGAGGGCAGCGCCGCCGGCGACCAACCGTCGTCGGGTCCAGGTGTCGCTGGGGATCACGCGGAGGGCGTGGGATTCGAACCCACGATGCGAGTCACCCCGCATAACGGTTTTCAAGACCGTCGCACTAGTCCACTATGCGAGCCCTCCAGGCGCCCGAGAGTAGGGCAGCGCGCGATAAGTTGCGGCATGCCGTTGGATCCGCAAATCGCCGCCATGCTCGACGTGATGGCTCAGGCCAACCTGCCGCCGATGAGCGAGGGCACACCGGAGCAAGCGAGGCAGGCGTTCGAGCGCGGCACCGTCGGATTGCGTAACCCGGCGACGCTCGCCCAGGTCCGCGCCGTCGAGGACGGGACGCTGCCCGGCCCGGCCGTGCCGTTGCGCTATCGGACCTATCGCCCTGACGTGGATGGCAGCGTGCCGACGCTGGTGTTCTTTCATGGCGGCGGCTTTGTCATCGGCGACATCGAGACGCACGACGACCAGGCGCGGCTGATCTGCCGTGACGCCGGAGTCGTCGTCGTCAGCGTCGACTACCGGCTCGCGCCGGAGGCAAAGTTCCCGGAGCCGTTCGAGGACTGCGTTGCAGCGCTGCAGTGGGCGGCCGACCACATCGACACGCTGGGCGGCGACCCGCAGCGACTGGCGGTCGGCGGTGACAGCGCCGGCGGCAACCTGGCCGCCGCGGTGGCATTGGCCAGCCGGGAGTCCGGCCCGCGGCTCGCCGCGCAATACCTGATCTATCCCGGCATCGACTTCGCGCTGGAGGCCGACTACCCGTCACGGCTCGAGAACGCCGAGGGCTACTTCCTCACTGCGGACGAGCTGCACTGGTTCCGCGCGCACTATCTGCGCGACGAGGCCGACGCCGTCGACCCGCGCGCATCGATCCTGCTGACCAAGGACCTGACCGGCGCGCCGCCCGCGGTCATCGCGACGGCGGAGTTCGACCCGCTGCGCGACGAGGGCGCGGCGTACGCGAAGGCTCTGGTCGATGCCGGCGTCGACGTGCGCTACCACAACTTCGACGGCCTGATTCACGGGTTCTTCGCGTTCGGCGCGTTCTCGGCCGGTGCTTCCGCCGCGGTGCGCGAGCTGAACGAGTCGTTCCGGGATCTGATCGGCTGACCGGCGGGCCGGGCGGTCAGCTCGGCTCGGTGATGAGGCCGCGCGCGGTGAGCGCCGCGCCCAGTAGTTGCAACCCGTGAGAAGTCGCCGGGTCGATGCCGGTCAAATCCACGATCCGGCGCACGCGGTAGTCCAACGTGTTCGGGTGCACGTGCAGCAATGCGGCGGTGCCGCGCCGGTCGAGGTCGTTGCCGACGTACACCTGCAGCGTCTGCAGCAGGTCCGGATGCCGGTCCAGCGGCGCGAGCACCGCAGCCAACTCGGTCACCGCGTCGCTGGGCCGGGTCAGCTGGTACTCCAGCAGGACGTCACGGAGCTGGTAAGAACCGGCTGGTCGGCCGAGCTGGACGGCGAGCCGCAGCACGTCCGACGCCTGCGCCCAGCTGCCCGGCACGTCGGCGCGGGTCCGCGCAACCGCCGCGCCGACAGTCACATCCGATCCGGCGGCGTCGCTCAGCTCTTTCGCCAACGCCGGCAACCGGTCGAGCAGCTCGTCGGCGGTCGCGTCCTGCAGCGGCAGCAGCACCGGCCCGCCGCGAGACTCCAACAGGCTGAGCACCGTCGT
>DASZPL010000047.1:0-25672 GCA_035550315.1 Mycobacteriales bacterium
GTCGGGCGCTCCTTGTTCTTCCTCGTCGGCGCGGCGTTCTCGGCGTTCGTCGGATTCGCCGGCATGACGCTCGCCACCCGCGCCAACGTCCGCACCGCGGCAGCGGCCCAGGCATCCGGCGCGCGCCCGGCGATGCGGGTCGCGTTCCGGTCCGGCGGCGTCGTCGGCATGCTGACCGTCGGGCTCGGCCTGCTCGGCGCCAGCGTCGTCACGCTGATCTTCAACGAGCACGCCCCGCAGGTGCTGGAGGGCTTCGGCTTCGGCGCCGCCCTGCTCGCGATGTTCATGCGGGTCGGCGGCGGCATCTTCACCAAGGCGGCGGACGTCGGCGCCGACCTGGTCGGCAAGGTCGAGCAGGGCATCCCCGAGGACGACCCGCGCAACGCGGCGACCATCGCCGACAACGTCGGTGACAACGTCGGTGACTGCGCCGGCATGGCCGCCGACCTGTTCGAGTCGTACGCCGTGACGTTGGTCGCCGCGCTGATCCTCGGCAAGACCGCGTTCGGCATGCAGGGTCTGGTCTTCCCACTGATCATCCCGGGCGTCGGCGTGCTCACCGCCGTGCTCGGCGTGCTGGTGACCTCGCCACGCGCCAATGACCGCACCGGCCTGACCGCGATCAACCGCGGCTTCTTCATCTCCGCCGTGGTGTCGGCGGCACTGGTGGCCGTCGTGTCGTTCCTGTACCTGCCGTCGTCGTTCGCCAGCCTGAAGGGCGCGAGCGGCGAGGTGGCGTCGATCGGCGGCGACCCGCGGGTGACCGCGTTCGTCGCGGTGATCATCGGCATCGTGCTGGCCAGCGTCATCCAGCTGCTCACCGGCTACTTCACCGAGACCGATCGCCGGCCCGTCCAAGACATCGGCCGGCAGTCGTTGACCGGCCCGGCGACGGTCGTGCTCGGCGGCGTCTCGGTGGGCCTCGAGTCGGCGGTCTACTCGGCCGTGCTCATCGGCGGCGCGCTCTACGTCGCGTTCCTGCTCGGCCACGGCGTGACCGTGCTCGCGCTGTTCTGCGTCGCATTGGCCGGCACCGGCCTGCTCACCACGGTCGGCGTCATCGTTGCGATGGACACGTTCGGCCCGATCTCCGACAACGCTCAGGGCATCGCCGAGATGTCCGGCGAGATCAGCGGCGAAGGCGCCGAGGTGCTCACCGCGCTCGACGCGGTCGGCAACACGACGAAGGCGATCACCAAGGGCATCGCGATCGCAACCGCCGTGCTCGCGGCGACCGCGTTGTTCGGCTCGTTCGCGACGGCCGTGCAGGAGAAGGGCGTCAGCTCGTTCTCGCTCGACGTCAGCCATCCGAACGTGCTGTTCGGGCTGATCATCGGCGCGTCCGTGGTCTTCCTGTTCTCCGGGTTGGCGATCAGCGCGGTCGCGCGCGCCGCCAGCCGGGTGGTCATCGAGGTCCGTGACCAGTTCCGCAACGAGCCCGGCCTGATGGACGGCACCGTACGGCCGGACTACGCCCGGGTCGTCGACATCTGCACCCGCGACTCGTTGCGCGAGCTGGCAACCCCCGGCCTGCTCGCGGTGCTCGCACCGATCGCCACTGGGTTCTGGCTCGGCTGGGAGCCGCTGGGTGCCTACCTGGCGGGCGCGATCGCGGCCGGCGTACTGATGGCGATCTTCCTGGCCAACTCGGGCGGCGCGTGGGACAACGCGAAGAAGCTGGTCGAGGACGGCAACTACGGCGGCAAGGGCTCGGACGCGCACGCCGCCACGGTCATCGGTGACACCGTCGGCGACCCGTTCAAGGACACCGCCGGTCCCGCGCTCAACCCGCTGATCAAGGTGATGAACCTGGTCGCCCTGCTGGTCGCGCCGACGGTCGTGAAGTACGGCGTGCACGGGCCGCACGAGAGCACCGCGGTGCGGGTGATCGTCGGCATCATCGCGCTGGGCGGCATCGTCGCTGCGGTGATCGTGTCGAAGCGGCGGCGGGTCGACATCGGCACCGAGACACCCGCGGTCGAGACCGCTGCTGTCTGACCCGAGGTCTTAGCCTCACGGGATGAGGCAGCCGGCGCCGGGGCAGTTATCGCTGTTCGGCGTCAGCGCGCGCGCCCCGAGCGTCGCGGACCTTGACGGCTTGCTGGCCGGCAATGGTCACGCCGTGCGCCGGCAGGACGCGGCGCGGATCTCGGTCGTCGTCGAGGAGCCGTGGCGCGTCGAGGTGCTGGTGGCGGAGCTGTCCGCCCGGCTCGGGCTGGCCGCCGAGGTGGCCCGCACGGAGACCGGCATCACGGTGCGCACGCCGTGGCTGGCCGAGCTGCGGCAGGTGGCCGATGCCTGGACCCGCGGTGCGATCAAGCTGCCGCCGCCGGGCTGGGTGCTCGACGGCCCACGGTTGCGCTGGTGGTGCCTCGCGGCCGGCCGGTCGCCGGCGCCCGGCAACGCCACCGGCGCCGGTGTCTATACCCTGGCGCTCGGTCCGAGCGACGAACAGGCCTGGCTCGGCGTGGGTGCTGCTCTTGCTGGCGCCGGCGTGCCGGGCGTGCTGATCGGGCCCCGCGCCGACGGGCCGGCGTACCGCATCGTCGGACGCCGCCGGTTGGCCCGACTGCTCGAACTGGTCGGCGAACCGCCGACCGGCATCGCGGCAGGCGGCTGGCCGACACTGGCCTGAGCGGCTTGACGGCACAGCGCCGTAACACTGGTAGAGAGACGACGACGGAAGGACGCGCGTGGCACGGACCGGCAATGCGGCAGCCGACGGCGGCAGCCGTGCGTCGCGCGCAGGCCGCCGCCTGGTCATCGTCGAGTCGCCGGCGAAGGCGCGGACCATCGCCGGCTACCTCGGCGACGGCTACGTCGTCGAGTCCTCGATCGGCCACATCCGCGACCTGCCGGGTGGTGCCGCGGAGATGCCGGCGGCCCGCAAGCACCTGTGGAAGACCTATGGCATCGACGTCGAGCACGACTTCGAGCCGGTGTACGTCGTCAACGCCGACAAGAAGACCCAAGTCGCGAAGCTGAAAGAGGCGTTGAAGCAGGCGGACGAGTTGCTGCTCGCCACCGACGAGGACCGCGAGGGCGAGGCGATCGCCTGGCATCTGCAGGAGGTGCTGAAGCCACAGGTCCCGGTGCACCGGATGGTGTTCCACGAGATCACGCCGCAGGCGATCGCGGCCGCGGTGCAGAACCCGCGCGACATCGACCGGGCGCTGGTCGACGCGCAGGAGACCCGCCGGATCGTCGACCGGCTCTACGGCTACGGCGTCTCGCCGGTGCTCTGGAAGAAGGTCATGCCGCGGCTGTCCGCCGGTCGCGTGCAGTCCGTCGCGACCCGGCTGCTGGTGGAGCGGGAGCGGGCGCGGATCCGGTTCCGCTCGGCGGAGTACTGGGACCTGGAAGCCGACTTCGACACCGGCACCGAGCCCGGCGAGGCCAGCGAGCCCACGAGCTTCACCGCGACGCTGGTTTCGGTCGATGGCACCCGGGTGGCCACCGGCCGTGACTTCGACGAGAGCGGCACGCTCACCCGCGACGCGGTGCACCTGGACCAGGCCGCCGCCGAGTCCCTTGCCGTCCGGCTGGCCGACAGCGCGTTCACGGTGCGCGGCGTCGAGCAGCGGCCGTACCGGCGCTCGCCGTACCCGCCGTTCATGACCAGCACGCTGCAGCAGGAGGGCAGCCGCAAGCTGCGGCTCACCGCGCGGCTGGTGATGTCGCTCGCGCAGCGGCTCTACGAGAACGGCTACATCACCTACATGCGGACCGACTCGACGACGCTGTCGGACACGGCGCTCACGGCGGCTCGCAACCAGGCCCGCGAGCTGTACGGCGGGGAGTACGTGCCCGACGCGCCGCGCCGGTACGAGCGCAAGGTCAAGAACGCGCAGGAGGCGCACGAGGCGATCCGTCCCGCCGGCGACACCTTCCGGACCCCCGCGTCGGTGCGCGGCGAGTTGAGCAACGACGAGTACCGGCTCTACGAGCTGATCTGGCAGCGGACGGTTGCCTCGCAGATGGCCGATGCCGTCGGGCGTTCGGTGACGGTGCGGGTCGGCGGCGTCGCCAGCCCGGCCGATGGTGCGCCGGCCGGCGAGCTCGCCGAGTTCTCGGCCAGCGGCAAGGTGATCACGTTCCCCGGATTCCTGCGGGCCTACGTCGAGGACACCGACGACGAGACGGCCGAGCGCGACGACCGCGAGCGCCGGCTGCCCCAGGTTGCGGAGGGTCAGCCGCTGACGGCGACCGGCATCGAAGCCCAGTCGCACGCGACCGCGCCACCCGCGCGTTACACCGAGGCAAGCCTGGTGAAGGCGCTCGAGGAGCTCGGCATTGGCCGGCCGTCGACGTACGCCGCGATCCTCGGCACCATCCAGGACCGCGGTTATGTGTTCAAGCGCGGGACCGCCTTGGTGCCCTCGTTCACGGCGTTCGCGGTGGTCGGACTACTCGAGCAGCACTTTGCCCGGCTCGTCGATTACGGCTTCACCGCGGCGATGGAGGACGACCTCGACGCGATCGCGAATGGCACCACGGGGTCGACGCAGTGGCTGCGCCGCTTCTACTTCGGCGACGATGGCGCATCTGCCGAGGAGCCGCACGGCCTCAAGCAGCTGGTCGACGACCGGCTCGGCGAGATCGACGCGCGCGAGGTCAACTCACTGCCGATCGGGACGGCGGAGGACGGCGAGCTGATCGTCGCCCGGGTGGGCCGTTACGGACCGTACGTCGAGAAGGGCGACGAGCGCGCCAGCATCCCCGACGACCTGCCGCCGGACGAGCTCACCGTCGAGCGGGCGCTGTCGTTGTTGCAGAAGACGAGTGACGAGCGGCTGCTTGGCGAGGATCCCGTCACCCATGAGCCGATCGTGGTGCGCAGCGGTCGCTACGGGCCGTACGTCACGACGCAGCCGCTCGACGGCGGTGAGGCGCGGACCGCATCGCTGTTCAAGGACATGTCGACGGAGAGCATCACCCTCGAGGACGCGTTGCGGCTGTTGACGTTGCCGCGCGTAGTCGGCACCGACCCAAAGAACGGCGAGCCGATTACGGCGCAGAACGGTCGCTACGGGCCGTACGTCAAGCGCGGCAACGAGTCGCGGTCGCTGGAGAGCGAAGCCGCGTTGTTCACGGTCACGTTGGACGAGGCGCTCGCGCTGCTGGCCCAGCCGCGCACCCGAGGGCGCCGGGCGGCGGCGGCGCCGCTGCGTGAACTCGGGTCTGATCCGTCGACCGGCAAACCGGTGGTCGTTCGCGAGGGCCGGTTCGGTCCCTACGTCACCGATGGCGAGACCAATGCGTCGTTGCGCAAGGGCGACAGCATCGAGGAGCTGACCATCGACCGGGCCGCCGAGCTGCTGGCCGAGCGCCGGGCGCGCGGGCCGGTCGCGAAGAAGCGCGCACCGGCGAAGAAGACGACCAAGAAGACGGCGAAGAAGACCGCGAAGCGGGCACCAGCGAAGCGGCAAAGCCAGGATTGATCGATCGTTACCATCGACGCGAGTGAGGAGGCCCGCGATTCCACGCTTGCGCCGATCGGTTCGGGACGGGGCGCACGTTCGCGAACTCGGTGCGGTCGCCGCGGATCCCCCGCGAGAACGCGAAGTTCGCAATGTGCTGCGAATCAAGCCGTTTCGGCGGCTGTGGATCTCGCTGTCACTGTCCAGCCTCGGCGACTGGCTGGGCTTCCTGGCGACGACGGCGCTCGCCGAGCAACTGGTCGGGTCGTACTCCGGCAAGCTCTACGCGATCGGCGGTGTGCTGTTCGTCCGGCTGCTTCCCGCCCTGCTGATCGGGCCGATCGCGGGCGCGTTCGCGGACCGGTTCAACCGGCGTACGACGATGATCGTCACCGACGTCATCAGGTGCGGCTTGTTCGTCGCGATCCCGCTGCACCAGACGTTGTGGTGGTTGTTTACCGCGTCGTTCCTGATTGAGTGCGGGAGCCTGTTCTGGATCCCGGCCAAAGAGGCGTCGATCCCCAACCTGGTGCCGCGTGACCAGCTGGAGTCGGCCAACCAGCTGAACCTCGTCACCACCTACGGATTCGGCGCGGTCGCGGCGGCGGTGTTCGCCGCGCTGTCGTTCATCACCCGCGTGCTGGCGTCGCACCTGACGTTCTTCCGTACCAATCCGGTGAACCTCGCGCTCTACATCGATGCGCTGACGTTCCTGGTCTCTGCCCTGACCATCGTCAACCTGCGAGAGCTCAACCGGCCCCGGCCGGCCGCGCAGGGCGCGCCCGAGACCGCGGAGCCGGTCGGCTTCGTCCGCTCGATCGTCGAAGGAGTGTCGTTCCTCGCCGCGCAGCGGTGGATCAAAGGCCTGGTCATCGGCGTGCTCGGCGCGACCGGCGCCGGCGCGGCCGTGATCGGGTTGTCGCGTGTCTTTGCCGACGACCTGCGTGGTGGCGACGCGGCGTACGGCACGTTGTTCGGCACGATCTTCGTCGGACTGGCCGGCGGCATGTTCCTCGGGCCGCGGCTGATCGGCCGGCTGCCGCGTCGCCGCGCGGTCGGTCTCGCGATCGTCGCCAGCGGGGTGACGTTGGCGATTGATGCGATCGTGCCGAACCTCGCGCTGGCCATCGTGATGACCGGGCTGCTGGGGTTCGGCGCGGGCTTGGTGTGGGTGGTCTCGCTGACGCTCGTCGGCTCCGAGGTGGCCGACGAGCTGCGCGGCCGGACGTTCGCCGTGATCTACAACCTGATGCGGCTCGACCTGTTGGCGATGGTCTTTCTGGCGCCGATCATCGCCGGGCTGATCGGCCCGCATCAGGTGACGATCGAAGACGCCACCATCCGGCTCGACGGCGCGACCATGACGCTTTTCGGCGCCGGTCTGGTCGCCGTCGGCCTCGGCATCGTGTGTTACCGGTTGATGGACGATCGGCCCGACGTGCCGCTGCGAGCCGACTTGATGGCGATGCTGCGCCGGCAGGCGCCGCAACTCGGCCGCGGCACCGACGGCGGACTGTTCATCGCGTTCGAAGGCGGGGAAGGCGCCGGCAAGTCGACCCAGGCGGCGCGGCTCGCCGACGTACTGCGGGCAGCCGGACACGAGGTCCTCGTCACCTTCGAACCCGGCGCGACCGTGGTCGGCGCTCGGCTGCGCGACCTGCTGCTCGACCGGTCGGCGACCGGTCTTGCGCCGATCGCCGAAGCCTTCCTCTATGCCGCCGACCGCGCGCAGCACGTCGCCGAGGTGCTGCGCCCGGCACTCGCCCGCGGCGCAGTCGTCATCACCGACCGCTACGTCGACTCCTCGATCGCCTACCAGTCCGGTGGCCGGGCGCTCCCCGAGGGCGACATCCGTCAGCTGTCGGAGTGGGCGACCGGCGGGCTGATGCCCGACCTGACGGTGGTGCTGGACCTGCCGCCGGAGGTCGGGCTGGAGCGAGCGACCGGTCCGGGAGATCGGCTCGAGGCGGAGGCGGTCGAGTTTCACCGGCGGGTGCGCCTGACCTTCCTCGCGCTGGCTCGGGCGGGGCGCGGGCGCTACCTCGTGGTCGACGCCACGACCGGTGCTGAGCAGGTGCATGCCACCGTCCTGAAGGCCGTGATCTCGCGGCTGCCGGCGACTCCCGCGACGCCCACCAAGCCCTACGCGACGGCCGCCGGATGACGAACGCAGCGCCACCGGTGTTCGACGGTCTGGTCGGGCAGTCGCGTGTCGTCGGGCAGCTGACCGCGGCGGTCGCGGCGGCGCAGCGCGTGCTGCAGGGCGTGGCCGACCCCGGCATGACGCATGCCTGGTTGTTCACCGGCCCGCCCGGATCGGGCCGGTCGGTTGCGGCGCGCGGCTTTGCGGCCGCGCTGCAGTGTCCGGACGGTGGCTGCGGCGAATGTCGCGAGTGCCGCACCGCCCTCGGCGGCGCTCATCCGGACGTCGAGGTGGTGACACCGAGCGGGCTGTCCTACGGCGTCGCCGAGACCCGGCAGCTGGTCGCCCGCGCCGCCCTCGCGCCGGCGCGGCGACGCTGGCAGGTGACCGTGGTCGAAGACGCCGACCGGTTCACCGAACAGGCGCTGAACGCGCTGCTCAAGGCGCTCGAGGAACCACCCGAGCGCGGCGTCTGGCTGCTGTGCGCGCCAAGCCCGGAGGACCTGCTGCCCACGATCCGGTCGCGCTGCCGGATGGTGACGCTGCGGATCCCCCCGTACGACGACGTCGCCGCCTACCTGGAGGCCGAGGGCATCGAGGCTGCCGTTGCGCGGGCCGCGGCGCACGCGGCGCAGGCGCACATCGGCCGGGCCCGCCGGCTCGCGGTTGACCCGGCCGCCGCCAACCGCCGGCACGAGGTGCTGGCGTTGCCTGGGCAGGTCGACCGGATCGGGAGCTGCTTCGCGGCGGCCGCCAGGTTGGTCGACGCCGCCAAGCAGGACGCGGCCGACGTCACCGCGACGTTGGACGAGGAGGAGAAGGCGGCGCTGCGCGAAGCGATGGGCGACACCGGCGCCCGCGGCCCGCGGCCACGCGGTCTCGCCGCGGCGGTGTCCGACCTCGAGCGCCGGCAGCGCTCGCGGGCTACCCGCACCCAGCGCGACGCGCTCGACCGCGCGCTGGTCGACCTGGCCGCGTTCTACCGCGACGTGCTGATGCTGCAACTGGGCGCGCCGGTCGACCTGATCAACGGTGACCGCGCCGCGGAACTCGCCGAGGTCGCGGGCGGCTCGACGCCGGAGGCCACGCTGCGCCGGATCGAGGCGGTGCTGGCGTGCCGCGAAGCGATCCACGCCAACGTCGCGCCGCAGTTGGCCGCCGAGGCGATGGCCGTGGCACTGCACCGTGGCTGACCGGCGGTTGGCGGCCGCTGCGGTCGCGCTGCTGCTCGCCGTCGCCGGCTGCAGCGCGCAGAGCGCAGCGTCGGGTGGTGGCGGTGGGTCGCCGACCGCCGCAGGGTCGGCGCCGCGGGCGGCCGCCGCAGCCGGGCTGGGGCGGTTCTACCGGCAGCGGCTGCAGTGGCACGGCTGCGACGGCCAGTTCCAGTGCTCCTCGCTCACCGTCCCGGTCGACTACCGCCACCCGCGCGGCCACACCATCCGGCTGGCGGTGATCCGCAAGCCGGCCACCGACGGAGCGCAGCGGGCCCTGGTCGTCAACCCCGGCGGGCCGGGCGCTTCCGGGGTGTCGTTCGTCGAAGAGGACTCGTCGATCTTCTCCCGGCTGGCCTCGCACGACGACCTGGTGTCGTTCGATCCGCGGGGCGTCGGCAGGTCCCATCCGATTCGATGCGTGAGCGCCGGTTGGCTCGATCGCTACATCGACCAGCCGCCGGTGCCGCGGACGCGGGCGCAGCGGGCGCAGACCGTCGCGCTGGCCCGGCACCTGGCGAATGCGTGCTACCGCCGCAACGGCCGGTTCCTGGCTCACGTCGCGACCGTCGACGAGGCCCGGGACATGGACGTGCTGCGCGCGGCGTTGGGCGAGCCCAAGCTCACCTACTACGGGGCGTCGTACGGCACCTATCTCGGCGCCCGCTACGCCGGGCTCTTCCCGGGCCGGGTCCGCGCGATGGTGCTCGACGGGGCGCTCGACCCGGCCGCCTCGTCGACCGAGGCGAACCTGGCGCAAGCCCGCGGCTTCAACGCCGACCTGCGCGACTTCCTGTCGAGCTGCGTCGCGTCCGGCAGCTGCCCGCTCGGCAGCAGTGTCGCTGCCGCGACCGCCGGGGTCAGCCGGCTGCTCGCGCAGCTGACCGCGCATCCGCTGTCGGTCGGCGACCGACAGCTCGGGCCGGGGGAGTTCTTCGAAGGCCTGGCCGCCGGTATGTATGCGCCGACGAGCTGGCCGAGCCTGCGGCTGGCGCTCGCCGCCGTCCGGGCCGGCAACGGCCGCGGCCTGCTCGCGTTCTCCGATGCCCTCACAGAGCGCCATCCGGACGGGAGCTACAGCAATTTGCTCGAGGCGAACGTCGCGATCAACTGCGTCGACCGACCGTCGCCCCGGCGGGTCTCGACGTACGCCGCGCGGGCCCGGCAGTTCGCGCGGCAGGCGCCGCTGTTCGGGGCTGCGATCGAGTGGGGGGCGCTGCCCTGCGCGTTCTGGCGGGTGCCGGCGGTCGCTGCGCCCCGGCCGGTCCACGCGGCCGGCACGCCGCCGATCCTGGTGATCGGCACCACGCGCGACCCGGCGACGCCGTACGTCTGGGCGAAGGCGCTGGCGCGCGAGCTGGCCAACGGCGTGCTGTTGACGTACGACGGTGACGGCCACACCGCCTACTTGCGGGGCAACACCTGCGTGGACGGCGCGGTCGACTCCTATCTCGACGACCTGCAGGTGCCCAAGCCCGGCACTCGTTGCGGGTAGCTGCCGCTCGCGTAGACTCGCCGGTCGCGCCGCCTTAGCTCAGTCGGTAGAGCGATTCACTCGTAATGAATAGGTCGTCGGTTCGATTCCGACAGGCGGCTCCACGCCCGGTTGCCCGGTCCGCGCTCGCGGAATACACCCGTAGGTAACAAACCTGTCTCGGTGAGCCGTTCTGGGCGTTTCCGGTGGCAGCATGTGCCTGCAATCAGCGCGGGGGCTGCGTAAGAACGCCGCGGAGGAGTCGGGGTTGGCGAAATTCCTACTGCGCCGCTTCGTCAACTACTTCATTCTGATCTTCCTCGCGACGTCGCTGGCCTACATCCTGGCGGCGGTCAGCCTCGACCCGAAGTCGAACTACACCAGCCGTGCCAAGCCGCCGCCGCCGGCCGTGATCACCGAGAAGCTGAACTCGATCAACGCCAACCCGGACACGCCGGTGCTGGTTCGCTACGGCCACTGGCTCGACGACGTGTTCCACGGCAACCTCGGCAAGGAGGTCCAAGGCGGCTCGGTCAACGCCGACGTCGGCCGCCGGCTGTGGGTCAGCGGGCAGCTGTTGCTGATCGGCACGGTGTTGGGTGGGCTGGTCGGGGTCGCCATCGGCGCCTGGTCGGCGGTGCGGCAATACCGGTTCATCGACCACTTCTTCACCAGTACGTCGTTCGTGATCCTCGCCGTGCCGACGTTCGTGCTGGCGATCTCGGCGCAGCTACTCGCGGTGCATATCAACGGCTGGGCCGGCCATCGCCTCATCCAGTTCAGTGGCGAGTTCGACCCGGCGATCAACGGCGGCTGGTGGCCGCATCTGGCGAACCGGCTGAACCACCTGATCCTGCCGACGATCACGCTGGTGCTCTCCGGTGCGGCGTACCTCTCCCGCTACCAGCGCAGCGCAATGCTCGACGTGCTGGGCAGCGACTACGTCCGGACGGCGCGCGCGAAGGGCCTTCGCCGGCGAACCGCACTAACCAAGCACGCGCTGCGGACCGCTTTGATCCCGGCGGTGACGATCTTCGTCTACAGCTTCGCGTTGATCTTCGTCGGCTCCGTGTTCACGGAGGAGATCTTCGGCTGGCACGGCATGGGGGAGCTGCTGGTGACCTCGATCCAGAGCAACGACGCCAACGCCGCCACGGCGGTCACGCTGTTCGTCGCCGTGCTCGTCCTGTTGGCGTCGATGCTGCAGGACTTCGTGATCGCGTTGCTCGATCCGAGGGTGCGGGTGAGCTGACGATGACGACCTCACCGAGCGAGCCGCTGCTCGAAACGACGACGCACCTGTCCCCGGACGGGCAGACGCCGGCCGCCATCGACGAGACCCGGGTGCCGTCGCGCGCCGGGATCGTGCTGCGCCGCTTCCTGCACCACAAGGTCGGAGTGCTCGGTCTCGTCGTCATCGTGCTGCTCGTGCTGGTCGCCTACCTCGGTCCGATCGTCGATCGCTGGTCTTACACCCAGCTCGACTTCAACAACTTCCTGACCAAGCCGAGCGGCCTGCACTGGTTCGGCACCGACGAGATCGGTCACGACATGTTCGCGGCCACCATGCGGGGGGCGCAGAAGTCGATCCAGATCGGCTTGCTGGTCGCGCTGTTCGCGACCGGTGTCGCCGCGGTCGTCGGCGCCGCCGCCGGCTACTTCGGTGGCTGGACCGATCGCGTCCTGATGTGGATCGTCGACCTGCTCCTGGTGGTGCCGGCGTTCCTCATCATCGCGGTCTTGTCGGGCCAGTTCGCGTCCAACTGGCTGCTGTTCGTGTTGCTGCTCGGCATGTTCATCTGGCAGATCACCGCCCGGATCGTGCGCGGTCAGACGCTGTCGCTGAAGGAACGGGAGTACGTCAGCGCCGCCCGTTACATGGGGGTGTCCGGGTGGCGGATCATCGGCCGCCACATCCTGCCGAACCTGTCGTCGCTGCTGATCATCGACGCGACCGTCAACGTCAGCGCCGCCATCCTGCTCGAGGCCGGTCTGTCGTTCTTCGGCTTCGGCGTCCAGCCGCCGGACGTCTCGCTCGGCACGCTGCTGTCGGACAACCAGCAGGCGGCGTTCACCTCGCCGTGGCTGTTCTACTTCCCGGCGGGCTTCCTGATCCTGCTGGTGCTCGCGGTGAACCTCGCCGGCGACGGGCTGCGGGACGCACTGGACCCGACCTCGGGGCGGGCACAGTGACCAGCGTTGACGTCGACTACGCCGCGCCGCAGGCGCCGCACCCCGACGAGATCCTCACCGTCGCGGGGCTGTCCGTGACCTTCCCCGGCGGCGAGGGACCGGACGTCGATGCGGTCCGCGGCGTGTCGTTCGGGCTGCGCTCCAACGAGGTGCTGGCGATCGTCGGTGAGTCCGGCTCCGGGAAGTCCGTGACGTCGCTGGCCTGCATGGGGTTGCTGCCCAGCAACGCGGTGATCACCGGGTCGGTGCGGCTCGGCGGTCGTGAGCTCCTCGGGCTGGGCGACCGCGAGATGTCGTCGATCCGCGGTCGTGACATGTCGATGATCTTCCAGGAGCCGCTGTCCGCGCTGACGCCCGTCTACACCGTCGGCCAGCAGGTCGCCGAGGCGATCCAGATCCACCAGGACGTCCCGACCAAGCAGGCGATGCAGCGCGCGGTCGAGCTGCTCGACCTGGTCGGCATCCCCAACCCGCAGCAGCGCGTGAACGCGTTTCCGCACGAGTTCTCCGGCGGCATGCGCCAGCGCGTGATGATCGCGATGGCGATTGCCAACGACCCCAAGGTGATCATCGCCGACGAGCCCACGACCGCGCTGGACGTGACCATTCAGGCGCAGATCCTCGACGTCCTGAAGACCGCGCGACGCGAGACCGGCGCAGGGATCATCATGATCACCCACGACCTCGGCGTGGTGGCGGGTCTCGCCGACCGGGTCATGGTGATGTACGCCGGCAAGGCGGTCGAGGTCGGGACGACCGACATGGTCTACGACCGGCCCCGGATGCCCTACACGCTCGGCCTGCTCGGCTCCATCCCCCGCGTCGACGCCGCGGGCGTGACGTCGCTGACCCCGATCGAGGGAAACCCGCCGTCGCTGGCCGACCTGCCGAGCGGGTGCCCGTTCGCGCCGCGCTGCCCACTGGTCATCGACCTGTGCCGCACCACCGAGCCGCCACTCGAGCGGATCGGCGAGCTCGGGCATGCGGCGGCGTGTCATCGCAAGGAGATGATCGAGGAGGAGAACCTCGGCATCAGCGACGTCTTCCCGACGCCGGACATCGGTCGCTCGGACCTGGAGAAGCTGCCTCGCGAGCAGCGGTCGGAGGTGCTCAAGGTCGACGGTCTGGTGCGCCACTACCCGCTGATGTACGGCGCGGTGTTCAAGCGTCAGGTCGGCACCGTGAGAGCCGTCGACGGGATCGACCTGGACATCCGCGAAGGCGAGACGCTCGGGCTGGTCGGTGAGTCCGGGTGCGGCAAGACGACGACGCTGCTCCAGGTCCTCGAGCTGGTGAAGCCGCAAAGCGGCACGATCGAGGTCGCCGGCCAGAACACGGCGGCACTGAACCGCAGCGGGCGGAAGCGGCTGCGGCGCGACGTGCAGGTCGTGTTCCAGGACCCGCTGGCCGCGTTGGACCCCCGGCTGCCGATCTCCGACATCCTGGCCGAGCCGATGCGCACGCACGGTGTGGAGAAGCACACCGTCGACGGGCGGATCGGCGAGCTGCTGCGGATGGTCGGTCTCGATGCATCGATGGCCGGCCGCTACCCGCAGGAGTTCTCCGGCGGCCAACGGCAACGGATCGGCATCGCGCGGGCCCTGGCGCTGACGCCCAAGCTGCTGGTGCTCGACGAACCGGTGTCGGCCCTCGACGTCTCCATCCGGGCGGGCGTCATCAACCTGCTGATGCAGCTGCGCGCCGACCTCGGGCTGTCCTACCTGTTCGTCGCCCACGACCTGTCCGTCGTACGGGTGATCGCGAACCGGGTCGCCGTGATGTACCTCGGCAAGATCGTCGAGGTCGGCGAAGTCGACTCGGTTTACGACCGGCCGTCGCATCCCTACACCCAGGCGTTGCTATCGGCGATCCCGGTGCCCGATCCGCACAAGGAGCGGGAGCGAGTCCGGATCGTGCTCAAGGGCGACCTGCCCAGCCCCGCGGATCCGCCGTCCGGCTGCCGGTTCCGCACCCGGTGCTTCAAGTACGAAGCGCTCGACCCGCAGCGCCGGTTGCGCTGCGAAGAGGAGGTGCCCCCGCTGTATCCGCAAGGCGACGACCATGCCGCGGCGTGCCATTACGCCGAAGCGCTGGCGGTCGTCTGATGAGTTGCTGTCTTACCCCGAACCACGAGGAGGAAATGTGAAGATGCGGTCGCGCGGCGCCGTCCTTGCCACGTCCGCACTCGTCATCGCCTTAACGGCGAGCGCGTGCGGATCGTCCGGCAGCGGTGGCAGCTCCAACACCAGCGGCGGCAAGGCCGCCTCTAACGGCAAGGTCAGCGGCCTGCCGGAGCAGGACATCAACCCCCAGCCGGTGTCCGCGCTCAAGCAGGGCGGCACCCTGATCTACAGCCTCGACGAGTACCCGACGCAGTGGAACTACGGCGAGGTCGACGGCACTGAGGCGTCCATCAACAGCGTGATGGGCGCGATCATGCCGTTGCCGATGATCTCGGACGCCAAGGCCAACGTCACGGCGAACCCCGACTACCTCAAGTCGATCAGCGAGACGTCGACGAACCCGCAGACCATCACCGCCGAGCTGAACCCGGCGGCGAAGTGGTCGGACGGTACGCCGATCACCGAGGCGGACTACGCCGCGAACTTCAAGGCCTGCAACGGCCAGCAGAAGGGCTTCCAGTGCACCAGCACGACCGGCCTCGACCAGGTGAAGAGCGTGTCCGAGGGAAGCAACGGCAAGTACTCGCTCGTCGTCGTCTTCAAGAAGCCGTTCGCGGACTGGAAGTCGCTGTTCTCGAGCTACCTCTACCCGGCGCACTACGTGTCGACCGCGAAGCTGTTCAACACCGGCTACCTCAACAACATCCCGGTCACCGGTGGGCCGTTCGGAAACCCGAAGTTCGACAAGTCCAACCAAACGATCACGGTCACGCCGAGCTCGAACTGGTGGGGCAACAAACCGCTGCTGTCGAGGATCATCTTCAAGGCGCTCGACTCGACCGCCGCGAACCAGGCCTACCTCAACGGTGAGATCGACTACGACTTCGACGTCGCCGTCGACCCGCAGGACTACAAGCAGATCAAGAAGGCCACCAACGGGCACGTCACGCTGGCGGCTGGTCCGGACTACCGGCAGATCACCGTCAGCAGCGTGCACGGGTTCATGTCGGACGAGAAGGTCCGCCAGGCCGTCGCGATGGGCATCAACCGCGAGGCGCTGATCAAGTCAGACCTCAACGGCATCCCGTATCCGGCGACTCCTCTGGACAACCACTTCTTCATGAACACCCAGGAGGGTTACCAGAACAACGCCGGCCAGTACGGCACGTACAACCCGTCGGCCGCCAAGAGCCTGCTGGAGTCCGATGGCTTCAAGCTGGACAGCAGTGGCTACTACGCCAAGAACGGCCAGGAGATCAACCTGGACTTCATGATCCCGTCCGGCATCGTCTCCAGTCGGGATGAGGGCGAGCTGACCCAGCAGATGCTCAAGCAGGTCGGCATCAAGGTGCACATCAACGCCGTGCCGGTCAACAAGTGGTCGACCGACTACCTGGTGCCCGGGAAGTTCGACCTCGCGCCGTTCTCGTGGCTGGGCACACCGTTCCCGATCTCGTCGAGCGTCTCGATCTACTCGTCGCCGAAGTCGAACGGTGCGCAGAACTTCACCGGTACGTCGAACGCGCAGGTCGACTCGCTGCTGCAGCAGGCGATCAAGGAGACCGACCCGGCAAAGGCGGTCTCGCTGACCAACCAGGCAGACAAGCTGCTCTACCAGGAGGTCCACACCATCACGCTGTTCCAGCGGCCGCAGATGTGCGGTGTGACGAACGGCCTCGCGAACATCGGCTCGTTCGGGTTCGCGACGCCTGACTTCACCAAGATCGGCTACATGAAGAACAGCTAGCCAGTCGCCAAACGAGGGTTGGGCCCGGCCGGCTTTTCCGGCCGGGCCCTCCTCCATGAAGATGGAGCCATGAGCGAGCCGCATTACCGACGCCCGGACTGGTTCACGAAGCATGTCTTCAACAACGTGGTCGGAGCCTTTACGAGGCTCGGGTTGAGCGTGTGGGGTTCGCGCGTGCTGGAAGTCACGGGGCGGACCAGCGGTCAGCCGCGGCGTACTCCGGTGAACCTGCTGACCCACGACGGCGCCCGCTACCTGGTGGCGCCCCGGGGTGAGACCCAGTGGGTCCGCAACCTGCGCGCGACGAACGGGCACGGCGCGTTGCTGATCGGACGGCGCCGGGAACCGTTCGAGGCAGTCGAGCTCGCCGACAGCGAGAAGCGCGAGGTGCTGCGGTCCTACCTCAAGCGGTGGAAGGCCGAGGTCGGCGTCTTCTTCGACGGCGTGAGCGCGACGTCGGCCGACAGCGAGCTGGATCGGATCGCGCCTCGTCATCCGGTGTTTCGGTTGCGGTGAGGGGCACCGGCCGGCTCGGTCCGCAGCAGCGAGAGGACGCCTGGAAGCGGCTCGACGACGGCGCGGTGGACGTGCTCGTCATCGGCGGTGGCGTGACCGGCGCCGGCGTGGCGCTGGATGCCGCGACGCGGGGCCTGAGCACTGCCCTGGTCGAGGCCAGGGACGTTGCGAGCGGCACGTCGTCGCGATCCAGCAAGCTGATCCACGGCGGCCTGCGCTACCTGGAACAGTTCGACTTCGGGTTGGTGCGCGAGGCGCTGCGCGAGCGCGAGCTGCTGCTCACCCGGCTGGCGCCGCACCTGATCCAGCCGGTGTCATTCCTCTACCCGCTCACCCGCTATGGCTGGGAGCGCGCCTACGTCGCCAGCGGGTTGATGCTCTACGACGCGCTGGGTGGTGGCCGGTCGTTGCCGCGCCACCGGCATCTCACTCGACGCGGCGCGCGTGCGCTGGCACCGGCGTTGCGCCGTGACGCGCTGGTCGGTGCGATCCGTTACTACGACGCGCAGTGCGACGACGCCCGGCACACGCTGACGGTCGCCCGCACCGCTGCGGCGTACGGCGCGATCTTGCGGTCGTCGACGGAGGTCGTGGGCTTTCTCCGGGAGGGTGGCCGGATCACCGGCGCCGAGCTGCGCGACACCGAGACCGGTGACACCGCGACCGTCCGCACCGGCGTGGTCGTCAACGCGACCGGTGTCTGGGCCGACGACGTGCAGCGGCTGGCCGACTCGCGCGGCGAGTTCAAGGTCCGGGCCTCGAAAGGGATCCACATCGTGGTGCCGCGCGACCGGATCTCGTCGGAGACCGGCATCATCCTGCGCACCGAGAAGTCGGTGCTCTTCGTGGTGCCGTGGGACGAGCACTGGATCATCGGCACCACCGACGACGACTGGCACTACGACAAAGCCCATCCGGCCGCGAGCAGCGTGGACATCGACTATCTGCTGTCGCGCGTCAACCGCGCGCTGGCGGTGCCGCTGACCCGCGACGACATCTCCGGGGTGTACGCCGGGCTGCGGCCGCTGCTCGTGGGCGAAAAGGAGGAGACCAGCCAGCTGTCGCGGGAGCACGCGATCAGCCACTCGCCGCGCGGCATGGTGTCGGTCGCCGGCGGTAAGTACACGACCTACCGCGTGATGGCTCGCGACGCGGTCGATGCGGCCGTCGAGGACCTGGGCCGGCACACACCGCCGTGCGTGACCGAGCACATCCCGCTGGTGGGTGCCGACGGCTATCACGCGCTGGCCAACCAGATCGAGTCGTTGGCGACCGAGGTCGGCCTGCCGCGGTGGCGGGTCGACCACCTGCTCCGCCGGTACGGCGCGCTGATCGACGAGGTGCTCGCACCGGCGGCGGACGACCCGACGTTGCTCGAGCCGGTGCCGGCCGCCGGCGACTACCTGATGGCCGAGATCCGGTACGCCGCGACCCACGAGGGCGCGCTCCACCTCGACGACGTCATGACCCGCCGCACGCGCATCTCGATCGAGACGTCGCACCGCGGCGTCGAGTCGGCCAACCCGGTGGCCGACCTGCTCGCTGCGGTGCTCGGCTGGGACGACGACACCCGCAACCGCGAAGTCACGGCGTACGTCGCCCGGGTCGACGCCGAGCGGGCGTCGCAAGAACAGACCGATGACGAGAATGCAGACGCGCGCCGGCTGGTCGCGCCCGACACCCGCCGGACGGTGGTCGACAGCCGGTCGTGACCCCGCGCGTTAGCGCACGAAGACGTTGATCGCGCCCTGCGCCGTGTGCTTGCCGATCGGCTCCAGCGGCGAGCCGGCCACGACCAGTCCCGAGCTCATCGCGACGGTCGAGTTCGCGCTGGGTCCGCCCAGGTTGGCCACGCCGGCGACGCCGGTGATCACGCTGTGCTGGTGTCGGACCCCGGACCAGCCGGAGCCGGGGCGCCGGAAGACGGCGTCCACACCGCCGCCGTTCGCGATGATGGTTCGGCCGCTGGCCGCGACCGCCTGACCCAAGAACGCCTCGGCGTTGCCACCGGGATGCACCGACAGTGTGGCGCTCTGGTTCCGGGTGCCGAACCACCCGACCGACGGCCTGACGAAGACGTAGGTCACGCCCTGGTGCTCTCGACCGCTCACCTTGCGGAACGGCGCACCGACTGCGACCGTGCTGCCGGTCACGGCGACCGCCGTACCGAAGAAGTCATTCGCCGCACCGTTGGAGGCGACCAGCTTCGCTGCCTGGGTGCCGTTGTGCCAGCTGAATCCCGACCGGTGGAAGACGTATGCCGCGCCCTGCGATGCATTCGAGCCGACCCGCTGGTACGGCGCTCCGGCGACGATCATCGAGCCGGAGATCGCCACCGAGTAGCCGATCCGGCTGTTCGGTGCATTTTCGTCGGTGCTCAGCTCAGCCGTCTGGCGACGGTCGTTGAACCAACCGTCGTGTGGCTTGGTGAAGACGTAGACCGCGCCTTGGCTGGAGTGGAATCCGACGACGTGCCCGGGCGAGCCGACGACCACGGTCGAGCCGCTTGCGGCGATCGAGTAGCCGAACTGGTCGGAGCTGGTGCCGTCGCTGGGCACCAACCGGCCGGTCGGGTGATGAATGTTGCGCCAGCCGCCGACCGGGCGACTGAAGACGTAGACCGACCCGGCGGACGCGTTACCGCCGGGGTGGCTGAGCGGCGTGCCGGCGACGATGGTCGAGCCCGCGATCGCGACGGAGAATCCGAACTCGTCGTTGCGGTGACCGTTCGGCAGCGTCAGCCGGGTCTCGAGCTTGGCGTGACGCCAGCCGGAGCGCTTCACGAAGACGTCCACCGCGCCCTGAGCGTGGTGACCGTTCACCCGGCGGCCCGGCACACCGACCGCGATCAACTTGCCGGAGGTAGCCACCGAGTAACCGAGCTCGTCACCCTTGGCGCCGGCCTTGTCGTAGAGCAGCACCCGGGTCTTGGGCGTGGCCGCGCTGGGACTCGCCGCGACCGGCGCGAGGGCGAGCGGGCCGAGCAAGGCGGCGGCACCGAGCAGTCCGGTCGCGATGGCGAAGCGGGGATGCGTCACGGCGAGCTTCATGTCCCTTGATTTCGAGGTCGGGGCGGCTAGTTCCTGCGCCGCTGTCGGAGCGTGCGGGCGACTCGCCAGACACCGTAACCGGCGCCGGTCGAGGCCAGGGCGCCAACCGTGAGAAAGGTGATGGACAGCGCCGGCCGGGCACCACTGACCGCTCCGCGCGCCGGAACCGCCGCGCGTTCCCGCAGGCCGCGGCGCGATGCCCGGGCCAGCAGGTCGTCGAGCAGGCCGGGCGGCGGCTGCGGCGGCGTCGTGCGCAGCGACGACAACGTCTGGCTCAACACCTCCTGCCGGTCGCGTTCGGCCCGGCAGTCGGCGCATCGCCGCAGGTGTGCGCGCACGACGCGCAGCGACCACCCGCGCAGCTCACCGCTGGCCAGTGCGGGCAGCTGCGACCGCGTCTCCCGGCAGAACCGCGGCAGCCGCTCGCCGGCCGCGTCGTCGCTCACGAGGCTGCTCCCGCCGGCCCGGCCACGAGGTCGCGCAACCGGGCGTGTGCTCGATGCAGCCGCACCTTGACCACGCTTTCCGACACGTCGAGCAGCTTCGCCACCTCGGCCGTCGAGAACCCTTCGATGTCGCGGAGTACGACGACCACCCGCGCGTCTTCCGGCAACGTCGCCAACGCCGCCTCCGCCCGCGCCGCCAGATCCGCGGTCACCGCCTGATCCTCCGGCGCGGGATCGGCGGCGGCAACCGCCGACGCATCGTCCGGCAGGCCGAACGGCAGCGCCCCCGCGGTCAGCCCCGCCTGCCGGGCCCGCGATCGTTTGCGCAGCATCGTCAGACAGACGTTCACAGTGATCCGATGCAGCCAGGTGCCGAACGAGGACTCGCCGCGAAAGCCGAGCACCGATCGCATCACCCGCACGAACACCTCCTGCGTCGCGTCCGCGGCCTCGTCGGGGTCGGCGAGCATTCGCCGCGCCAGCGCGTAGACATCGGCGTACGTCGCACGGATCAGCTCGTCGAGCGCGCCGGCCTCACCGCGCTGGCACGCCCGCACCAGCGCCGGATCGACGTACATCGCACCGATTTCGACTCCCCGGCCGGAAATTGGTTACGCCGAAAGTTCTCGGTAACCGAGCCTGACTTGCGGAGTCCAACTCTGTGACGCGACGCGCCGATGCGCCGCGAGAGATGGAGTTGTTCGATGTACGCATTCGTCGTCTTCGTAGGCCTCGCGCTGGCGCTGGCCGTGGTCGGCGAGGTCCTCGACGAGCTCGTGCCGGTGAAGGCGCCGAAGGCGCTGACGACGACGCTCGCCGTCGGCGTCGCGATCCTCGTGTCGTGGGCGCTGAACTGGTCGGTCTTCCGGGCGTTCGGTCAGCCGATCCGCGCCGACTGGATGAACCCGGTCGCGACCGGCGTGGTCCTGGTCGGTGTCGGCCAGGTCATCCGCACCCTCGCCGCCAACCTCGGCCTCAGCATCTCGCTCGGCACCAGGTCAAAGTCCGCCTGACGGCCTCCCGCCGGCTCAGGCCAAAGGTGCCGTAGTTCGGTTCCGCGTTTAGGACGAAGCTCTGCTCTCGTCCGTTAGCGGAAGCGAACTACGGCGCCTTCTCCTGCAAACGTTGGCGGGAGACTTGGATCTCGGCTTCGGCCTCGTCCCGGCCGACCCAGTGCGCTCCTTCGACGCTCTTCCCGGGCTCGAGGTCCTTGTAGACCTCGAAGAAGTGCTGGATCTCCAGCTTGTCGAACTCCGGCATGTGGTGGATGTCGCGCAGGTGCTCCTGCCGCGGGTCGGCGCTCGGGACGCACAGCACCTTGTCGTCGCCGCCCTTCTCGTCCGTCATCCGGAACATGCCGATCGCCCGGCAGCGGATGAGGCAACCCGGAAAAGTCGGCTCGGGCAGCAGTACGAGCGCGTCGAGTGGGTCGCCGTCGGCGCCGAGCGTGCCGTCGATGAATCCGTAATCCGCCGGGTACTGCGTCGCGGTGAACAGCGTGCGGTCGAGTCGGATCCGGCCGGTGTCGTGATCCATCTCGTACTTGTTGCGCTGCCCCTTAGGGATCTCGATGGTGACGTCGAATTCCACGTCGGGCTCCTGTCCGGCAGTGGGCTGTGGGCGTCCGCCCGATCGGTGACCTGTCGTAGTGTCCACTGCAGTGTTTTCCCGCCGCATTGTGGCCCTGAGCGTCGGGCTCGTCATGGCCGTCGCCGGTGCGATCGCCGCCGTCGTCGCCGCGGGCAGCGATGCGCCGGCGGTTGCGCCAGCCGCCGCGCACAGCTCGCTGCCGACGACTGCCGCCGCGCCGCCACGGCCGCCGGTGCTGCCGGCACTGGCCGCGGATGCGCCGATCCCGGACCCGAGCGCGCTCGCCGCCCGGCTGGCCCCGCAGGCGCAGCGGCCGAGCCTCGGCGTCGGCTTCGGTGGCGAGGTCGTGGACGTCCTGACCGGGACCAAGCTGTGGGCGCTACATGCCGGCGTCGCCGTGCCGCCCGCGTCGACGCTGAAGCTGCTGACGGCGTCGGCCGCGCTTCGGGCGCTGGGCCCGGAGTTCCGGTTCGTGACGACGACCGAGCGCAGCGGCCGCACGGTGTACCTCGTCGGCGGTGGCGATCCGACGCTGCGGACATCGCCGCCCGGCGCGCGGGCTTACCCGCGGGCTCCAGCGCTCGCGCAGCTGGCTCGACGTACGGCGGCCGGCCTGTCCGGGCACGCAGCCGTCCGGTTGCGGGTCGACGCTCGCGCGTGGACCGGACCTGGGCGCGCGCGCGGCTGGCCGAAGCACTACCTGACCGAGGGCGACGTAGTGCGCCCGAGCGCCCTGCAGGTCGACACCCGCGGGGCCGGCGATGCCGCCGCGATGTCGCCGACGCAGATCGGCGACCGGTTCGCAACGATGCTGCGCCAGCTCGGCGTTCGGGTCCGTGGCCGGGTCGTCGACGGAGCGCCCGGCACGGCGGCCAGCCGGATCGCCGAGGACCGCTCGGCTCCGCTCGAGGAACTGGTGCAGCGGATGCTCACGGTCAGCGACAACGACATCGCCGAGGCGCTGGCGCGCGCGGTCGCCATCCACGACGGCCGACCGGCCAGCTTCACCGGCGGCGCGGCCGCGGTCCTGGCGCGAATGTCCACGTTGGCGGTGCCGCGCCGTGGACTGGCACTGTTCGACGGGAGCGGGTTGTCGCGTCGCGATCGCGTGACCCCGCGCGCGCTGGTTGCGCTGCTGCGGGTGGTCGCCGCGCCGGGCCAGCCGTTGTTGCGGCCGCTGCTCGCGGGACTGCCGGTCGCCGGGCTGACCGGCACGCTGGCCGACCGCTACCGCACGCATTCGACCGCCGCGGCCGCCGGCGTCGTCCGGGCGAAGACCGGGACCCTCACCGGCGTCAGCAGCCTGGCGGGGCTGGTCGTCGACCGGCAGGGCCGGCTGCTGGCGTTCGCCTTCGTGGCGCCGCACGCGCCGCAGCCGGCGACGGCCGAGACGGCGCTCGACCGGCTCGCCGCCAGCCTGCGCTAAGCCCCGCCCCCCGCCCTCCAACGGAGCCGACGCCTACCCTCGATTTGTGCAGCTTGTCGATTGGCGGTTGGCGGCCGCGACCGGTACGCGGCTGGTGCCGCCCGGGCCGAAGGTTGGCCTGGACGAGGCGGTCGACGTCGTCGCGCAGTTGCGGCGTTCCGCCGCCGCGGCCGACGAGCACGTCGCGGCGATCACGGGGCTCGACGCGGCGGCGCACAGTGCCAGCACCGTCGTGGTCGACCGGCCGGAGTGGATTCGCGCCAACGTCGAGGGCTTCCGCCGGCTGGTCGACCCGCTGGTCGAGGCGCTGCTGGAGCGTCGCGGCGGGTCGAAGCCGAGTTCACTGGTCACGGCGGTCGGATCTCGCGTCTCCGGCATCGAGATCGGGGTGCTGCTCGGCTACCTCGCCACGCGCGTCCTCGGCCAGTTCGAGCTGCTCGGCCCGCCCCCGTCGCCGGACGGTGCGCCGCCGGACCAACCGGGTGGCCGACTGTCGTTGGTCGCGCCGAACGTGGTCGCGACCGAGCGGGCACTCGGCGTCGACCCACGCGACTTCCGGCTCTGGGTGTGCCTGCACGAGGTGACCCACCGCACGCAGTTCGCCGCCGCGCCCTGGCTGCACGAGCACGTCGAAGGGTTGCTGCGGGAGTTCGTGCTCGCCTCGGATCTCGACGCCGGGGCGCTGCTGGCGAAGTTCCGCGAAGCGCTGTCGGGGATCGCCGGGGCGGTGCGTGGCGGGCAGGCGCCGAGCATCATCGAGCTGATCCAGACGCCCGAGCAGCGCGCAATCCTGGACCGGCTGACCGGGCTGATGAGCCTGCTGGAAGGCCACGCCGACGTCGTGATGGATGCCGCCGGGGCCGCGGTCATCCCGTCGGTGGCCACCATCCGGGCGCGGTTCGATCAGCGCCGTCGCGACGCGGCCCCACTCGCCCGGGTGGTGCGGCGGTTGCTGGGACTCGACATGAAGCTGAGGCAGTACGCCGAGGGCGCGCAGTTCGTGCGCGCCGTCGTCGACGAGATCGGCATGGCGGGCCTGAACGTCGTTTGGAGCGGGCCGGACCAGCTGCCCACCGGCGAGGAGATCCGCGACCCGCACCGCTGGCTCGACCGCATCGGCGACCCGCCGGCGGTCAGCGCCTGAGGCCGGCCGCGATGCGGATGGATCCGGCGATCGCGGTCACCCGCACGGCGGTGCGCCGATGCCTCGCGGACGTCACCGCCGGCGACCTCGTGCTCGTCGCCGTAAGCGGCGGCGCCGACTCGCTCGCGTTGGCGGCCGCCGCCGCCGTCGAGGCGCCGCACGCCGGGCTGCGCGCGGGCGCCGTCACCGTCGACCACGGGCTGCAGCCCGGCTCGGCCAAGCGAGCCAGCGACGTCGCGAAGGTCGCCGCGCAGCTCGGCCTCGAGCCGGTGCTGGTGCGACGGGTGGAGGTCGCGAGCGGGCGGGGCGCCGGCGGGCCGGAAGCCGGTGCGCGGGCGGCGCGCTACGCCGCGCTTGACGCAGCGGCCGAGGCGGTCGGCGCAACCAGAGTGCTGCTCGGCCACACGCTCGACGACCAGGCCGAGACGGTTTTGCTCGGTCTGGCCCGCGGCTCGGGTGCGCGCTCGCTGGCCGGCATGCCGGCCAGCCGCGGGATCTACCTGCGGCCGTTCCTCGGCATTCGCCGCGCCCAGACCGCCGCCGCTTGCGTGGCGCAGGGCCTCACGGCTTGGGAAGACCCGCACAACCGAGATCCGGCGTACACCCGGTCGCGGGTGCGGGCGAGCGCCCTGCCGGCGCTGGTCGAGGCGCTCGGCGCCGGCGTGCCGGAAGCGCTGGCCCGCACCGCCGACCTGCTCCGGGCCGATGCGGATGCGCTCGACGAATGGGCGGCGCAGGTCGCCGATCCGACGAGCACGAAGGTGCTCGCCGACTTGCCGCCAGCCGTCCGAGGTCGGGTGATCCGAGCGCTCGCCATCGGCGCCGGTGCAACCGCCGATGCGATGACCGCGGCCCGGGTTGAAGAGGTCGATCGGCTAGTCACCGCGTGGCACGGCCAAGGGCCGATCAGCCTGCCCGGGGGGTTGGTGGCCGAACGCCGCTGTGACAGGCTGCATTTCAAATGACAGCTCCGCTGCTTCCGGTCGAGTCCAACGCCCCGCAGCCGTCGAACCTGCATCCGGACATCGAGGCGGTGCTCGTGTCCGAGCAGCAGATCGCGGACAAGGTCCGCGACCTGGCCGCGCAGGTCGACCGCGACTACGCCGGGTGCGAGGAGGTCATCCTCGTCGGCGTGCTCAAGGGCGCGGTCATGGTCATGGCCGATTTGGCCCGGGCGCTGACCGTCCCG